>NZ_JBHJMQ010000019.1:0-13091 GCF_042310375.1 Wenzhouxiangella psychrophila
CAATACGGTCAGGATCCACGGCAGCTTGGGTTATCAAACCCCGGCGGCCTTCGGAGCCGCCCCGTAACGAAAAGTGTCTACGAAAGTGGGGTCAGTCCACAAGGCCCCTGTGCCGTCGAGCAACCAAAGAACCAAAAAACCAACGAACCAAACCACAAAATCAGGCTTCTTCCGGCGTCGCCAACTTGAATCCCATCCCCTGCACGGTGTGGAGCAGCTTGTGCTCGAACGGGCGGTCGATGCCCTTGCGCAGGTTGTAGACATGGCTTCTGAGCGTGTCGGAATCGGGCAGGGTGTCGCCCCAGAGTTCGTTTTCGATCTGCTCGCGGCTGACCACCCGCGGTGACTCACGCATCAGGACTTTCAGGATTCGCATCGCCGTGGGCGAGAGGGTGATGCGCTCGCCGGCGCGCTCGACGCGCATCAGGCGCGGGTCGAACACCAGGTCGCCGACCTTGAGCTGGCCCTCGCCGGTCTCGCCGCGGGCTCGTCGGATCAGTGCACGCAGGCGCGCAATCAGCTCTTCGGTTTCGAATGGCTTGACCACGTAGTCGTCCGCGCCGGCATTGAAGCCCTCGATCTTGTCATCGAGCTGGTCCCTGGCGGTGAGCATGAGGATGGGCGTGGACACGCCGTCGTCGCGCAGCTTTTCCGCCACGCGAAAGCCGTTGATGCGGGGCAGCATCAGATCCAGCACGATCGCGTCGTAGTCGTTGTCGGTGACGAGGTTCAGCGCGATGGCGCCGTCTGCGGCAAAATCAACCGCGAATCCAGCGTCTTCCAGCCACGCGCCAATGGTGGCGGCCAGGTCGTCGTGGTCCTCGACCAGCAGAATCGTGGCCTGGCGGAGTGCTTCTTCGGACATTTTCTCGCTCCTTCACATCTGTGAATGGAGCTAGTTTAGGTGGGGAATGTCAACGCGGGGTGAAGAAATTGTTCGCTGGTTTGCTCGTTCGCTTGTTGGCTGGTTCGGCCCTTTTAACCGTGGGTGGGCGGCCAAGCCGCGACAGGTGGATGGCGCCTGACTTAGGTACACCTAGGATTGCCCTGGCTCCTTTGCATCGCGGCAAAGCCGCCCCGCAAATCCCGACGTGCCGAACCAGCGAACCAGCGAACCAGCGAACGAGCCAACCAGCCAACAGAATCTAGTCGCGCAGTCCTATCAGCCGGCAGAAACGGCCAATTTGGCCGCTCATCCGGGAAGCGGCCTCACCGCTTCATATAGTTGAAGAACTCTTCGTTGGTCTTGGTGACCTTGAGCTTGTCGAGCATGAACTCGATGGCCTGCGATTCGTCCATGGGGTGGAGGATGCGACGCAGGATCCAGGTCTTCTGGAGCTGGTCGTTGCCCACCATCAGTTCCTCGCGGCGCGTGCCGGAGCGGTTGATATCGATCGCCGGATAGACACGTTTTTCGGCGATACGGCGGCTCAGGTGGATCTCCATGTTGCCGGTGCCCTTGAACTCCTCGTAGATCACCTCGTCCATCTTCGAACCAGTGTCGACCAGGGCGGTGGCGATGATGGTCAGGCTGGCACCGTCCTCGATATTGCGCGCCGCGCCGAAGAAGCGCTTGGGCCGCTGCAGGGCATTGGCGTCCACGCCACCGGTGAGCACCTTGCCCGATGACGGCACCACAGTGTTGTAGGCGCGCGCCAGTCGGGTGATCGAATCGAGCAGGATGATCACGTCGTGCTTGTGCTCGACCAGGCGTTTGGCCCGCTCGATGACCATGTCGGCAACCTGCACGTGGCGCGTGGCGGGCTCATCGAAGGTCGACGAGATCACCTCGGCGTCGACGCCGCGCTCCATCTCGGTCACTTCCTCCGGGCGCTCATCGATGAGCAGGATAATCATGTGGGTTTCCGGGTTATTGGCCCGGATCGCCGTGGCGATGTTCTGCAGCATCATGGTCTTGCCGGCCTTGGGCGGGCTGACCACCAGGCCGCGCTGGCCCTTGCCGATGGGCGCGATCAGGTCGATGATGCGCCCGGTGATGTCCTCGGTTGAGCCGTTGCCGCGTTCCAGCAGGAATTGCTCGCGCGGGAACTCCGGCGTGAGGTTTTCGAACAGGATCTTGTTTTTCGACTGCTCAGGCTTGTCGTAGTTGAGTTCCTCCACCTTGAGCAGGGCAAAGTAGCGTTCCGAGGACTTGGGCGGGCGAATCTTGCCGGAAATGTAGTCGCCGGTGCGCAGGTTGAACCGCCGGATCTGCGAGGGCGAGACGTAGATGTCGTCGGGCCCGGCCATGTAGGAGGCCTCGGCCGATCGCAGAAAGCCGAAGCCGTCCTGCAGTATCTCGAGCACGCCATCGCCGTAGATCGCATCCTTCTTCTGGGCCTTGGCCTTGAGGATGGCAAAAATGACGTCGTGCTTGCGCGAGCGCCCCATGTTGTCGATGCCGAGTTCCTCGGCCATCTCAACCAGTTCTTTGGCGGATTTCTTCTTGAGTTCGGTAAGGTTCATCGCTTGAATGTCTTTACGGGAGTTCATTGGTCGCGCCGCGGGCGAACAGGGAGGTTCACCGGTCGCGGTGACCGGAAAAGATCATGGTCAGGTTCTATCGCATGTTGCCCCGGAGGTCCGGGAAAGGTAATGGGAAATCAGGAACTGCCGGACGGTGATCCGCCCCGATTGGCCGTAAAGTTAGCACCATTCGACGGCCGAGTCCAGCCGTGGCGTGCAAATCCGCCGGACCGCAGGGGTCCGGCGTGAAAATCTCTAGATGGTCTCTTCAACGAAAGACTTCAGCGCCGATTTGGTCAAGGCGCCCACCTTCGTGCCCTGGTGCTCGCCGTTTTCGAAGATCATCAGGGTCGGGATGCCGCGAATCTTGTAGCGGCTGGTGACCTGCTGGTTTTCGTCGATGTTGAGCTTGGCGATCTTGAGCTTGTCACCGTACTCGTCGGCCAGTTCGTGCAGGATGGGCTCGATCATCTTGCACGGCCCGCACCACTCGGCCCAGTAATCGACCAGGACGGGGCCGTCGGCCTTGAGAACGTTGTCCTCGAAATCGTTGTCGGTTACATGAATGATATTGTCGCTCACGGCTCGTATTGCTCCTTGCGGTAGGGTTTGCGGCGGCGATTTGCGTCCGCGCTCGGCAGGAACGGACGAATGACAATATACTATGCCATGCTCGCCGGTGTGTTGATTTTCCCGTAAAGACCGAATCCGGATGGCGTGTAGCCGTCCACAATCACACGCTAGGTCAAGGCAACCACTCAGAATTTCAAGGACGACATCATTTCCGTGACCGAAAACAATGGCGCCCAGCAGGTGCTGACCGAGACCCGTTTCGATTCCTTCGACCTTCACCCCGACATCCAGCGCGGCCTGGCGGATGCCGGTTTCGAATACTGCACGCCGATTCAGGAAAGGACCCTGCCGCTGGCCTTGTCGGGTCGCGATGTGGCCGGCCAGGCCCGAACCGGTACCGGCAAGACCGCGGCTTTCCTGCTGGCCGTTTTCCAGCGCCTGCTCTCGCCCGACTCGATCGGCCCCGGGCGGAATCCCCGCTCGATCATCATCGCCCCCACGCGAGAGCTGGCCATCCAGATCCACCGCGATGCCGAGCTATTGGGAAAACACACCGGCCTGCGTTCGGTCCTGACCTACGGCGGTGTCGATTACCACAAGCAGCGCGAGCAGATCGCCGCCGGCGTGGACATCCTCATCGGCACGCCCGGGCGCCTGATCGACTACCTCAAGCAGGGCGTCTACGACCTCAAGGTCACCGAAGTGGCCGTGCTCGACGAGGCCGACAGGATGTTCGATCTGGGCTTCATCACCGACATCCGCTACCTGTTCCGCAAGATGCCGCCGGTCGACAAGCGCCAGACCCTGATGTTTTCGGCCACTTTCCCGCTGAAAGTCACCGAACTGGCCTACGAGCACATGAACGAGGCCGAGACCATCCGCTTCGAGGAGGAGCAGGTCACCAGCGACCGCGTCCACCAGGTGGTGTACTACCCGTCCAACAGCGAGAAGCTGCCGCTGCTGGTCAAGCTGCTCAGGGGCATGGTCGACGGGCATGTGATGGTCTTCGTCAACACCCGCCACGAGACCGACCGAGTGGCGAGAACGCTCAAGGCGAATGGATTCAATGCCGCCATGCTGGCCGGCAGCGTGCCGCAGAAAAAGCGCCAGACCCTGCTCAAACGCTTTCATGACGGCGAGCTCGACGTGCTGGTCGCCACCGACGTGGCCGCGCGCGGTCTGCATATTCCCGACGTCAGCCACGTGATCAACTACGACATGCCACAGGAGGCCGCCGACTACGTCCACCGCATCGGCCGTACGGCCCGCCTGGGTGCAACAGGCGATGCCATCAGCTTTGCCTGCGAGGACTATGCCTTTCACCTGCCCGAGGTCGAGGAATACATCGAGATGGAACTGCCCGTCGAGCAACACGATCCCGACGATCTGCCCGAGCTCGAACGGCCGGCGCCGCCGCCCAGGAAGAGCGGCAAGAAAAAGGGTGGCCGGCGCGGTGGTGGCAGGGGTCGCGGCGGTCCGAACAGGGGCAGTGGCTCGGGTCACAGGAGATGAGGTCGGTTAGCCGGCTGTCGCCGGCGTAAGCAGGGTCATATTCACAACGGACGACCTGCCGGCCTTGAACCGCGCGTAGCTATGCGCGCCCATCCTTGCGGTGTTGCGTTTGTTAAACCAGCGAACAAGCCAACCAGCCAACGGTCCTCCCCGTCTGTGCTAATCTCCCGCCAGATGCAATCCCCGGAGCCGAATCGTTCGTGTCCGCCATGATGTCACCCGCCTGGTCGTCGCGACTGGCCATGCTCAGCAGCGCGGTTCTGGTGCTGGCGGTGGTCTGGCTGGTCGTGCGGTCGATGTGGCTGGTGCTCGGGGGTGTTTCCGTGGATTCGGCGCCGGCGCTGCCGGTACCCGAGATATCCGAAGTTGGCGGCGCCAGCGGCGAGTTCCGCTGGAACCTGTTCGGTCGTTCTGCCTCGCCGGCGGTAAGGCTGCAGCCCGTTCCCGTTTCCGACAGCCGCTTGCGCCTGAAAGGCGTCGTGGCCGGTGACCGCGGGTACGCCATCATTTCGAGCAGCGGTTCGGGCGAGGACGTCTTCCGCGTGGGTGACGAACTGCCCGGCGGCGGCGAAGTGGAGACGATCGAGTCACGCCAGGTGATCATCCTGCGCGACGGTCGTCGCGAGACGCTGGCCATGGATCCCGATGCCGCGAGCGGTGCCCGGCGGGCAAGCCATACGTCCGGATCCGAGCAGGTCGCCGATGAGCCGTCGCAGCAGCTGCCCGGTATTCGCGGATTCAGCGCGCCGGAAGGCGCCAGCGTCGCCTCGTTGCCGGAGGCCGCGCGCTCGGCCGGGCTGGACGCCGGAGAGCTGGCCCAGTCCATTTCGGTCATGCCGGTTTCCGGCGGCGGATTCCGGGTCAGGCCCGGCCGCAACGCTCGCCTCTTCCAGGCCCTGGGCCTGGAGGTCAACGACGTCGTTCTGTCGGTCAACGGTCAGCCGCTGGAGTCGGCTCAGGCCGTGCAGGGCCTGTTCTCCGACGTCATGTCGAGCGGGGAAGTGTCGATCAAGGTGCGTCGCGGCGAACGGGAAATGACGCTGCGGCCTGATATCGAGCAAATCATGGGGAGTCTGCAATCACAATGATTCGAACAATTCGACTGGCCGCCGTCCTGCTGGTTCTGTCCATGCCCGCTTTGGCGCAGGAGGCGACCGAAGACAACGGCCACGTGCTCAACTTCAAGGATGCCGACATCCGGGCCCTGATCACGACCGTGGCCGACATGACGGGGCGATCCATCATCGTCGATCCGCAGGTATCCGGGCAGGTGACGGTGATCTCCTCGCAGTCGCTCGATGACGAGGAGGTCTGGCAGGTTTTCCAGTCCATCCTGCGCGTGCACGGTTACACCGCCGTGGGAGATGAAGATACCGTGCGGGTGGTGCCGGACGTCGACGCCCGCCAGGATGGCCGGGTGCCGGTCGACGACATGCGCGGCGGTGGCGACGAGCCGGTTACCCGCATCATCCAGCTCGATCACGTCGACGCCGGCGAGGTCTCGCAGCTGCTGCGCCAGTTGCTGCCGCAATCGGCCTACATGGTGCATCACGAAAGCTCCAACAGCCTGGTCGTCAGCGACCGCGCCACGAATATCCAGCGCATCGAGACCATCATCGAACGCCTGGACGCGGCCATTGACCAGGAAGTCGAGGTGATCTCGATGTCGCATGCCGACGCTGGCGAAGTCGTACAGCTGATCAACCAGATCTATCCGGCCAACGGCGGGGCGCAATCGGCGGTGGCCGACGAGCGCACCAATACCGTCGTGCTTTCCGGCGACCCGGCCCGGCGTCTGCGCTTGCGTACCCTGATCAGCCACCTGGACACACCCCTGGAGTCCGAGGGCGGCACGCGGGTGATCTACCTGCGCTATGCCACGGCCGACACCCTGGTGCCCGTGCTCGAGGGCATGCTGGAGCTCGACTCGGAAGAGGGCGCCAAGGCGCGCATCCAGGCGCACGGCGAGACCAATGCATTGGTCGTGACCGCGCCGCCTTCGACTTACCGCTCGATCGAGTCGGTCGTCGATCAGCTCGACGTCCGACGCGCCCAGGTGCTGGTCGAGGCGATCATTGCCGAGGTCGCCATGGATACCAGCCGGGAGCTGGGCATTCAGTGGCAGGCATTCGAATCGGGTGATACCGGGTTCTTCGGCGGAACGAACTTCGAGTCCGGCGGCAATAACATCATCAATCTCAGCGCCGGGCTCGGTCGGGGCAGGGACGAGGGCAGCCGGCTGTTGCCGGGTCGCGGTCTCAACCTGGGTTACGTTGGCGGCACGACGGAGTTGCTGGGCATGGAACTGCTCGAGATCGGCGGTTTGGCTCGTGCACTGGCCAGCGATTCCAATACCAACGTGCTGTCCACGCCTTCGATCGTGACCCTCGACAACCACGAGGCGAGCATCAACGTGGGCCAGGAAGTACCTTTCCTGTCGGGGAGTTTCTCCAGCCAGGGCCTTTCCACGAGCGAAGGCCAGGTCAATCCTTTCCAGACCATCAATCGTGAAGAAATCGGCGTCAAGCTCAACGTTACCCCGCACATCAATGAGGGTGACGCGATCATGCTCAATATCTCGCAGGAGGTCTCGACCCTGGCGCCCTCGACCGGTGCGGTCGACCTGATCACCAACAAGCGCACGATCTCCACGCGCGTGATGGTACCCGACGGTTCCATGCTGGTGCTCGGCGGCCTCATCAGCGACGACGTGCAGGAAGGTCGCGAAGAGGTGCCGGGACTGGGGCGAATCCCATTGCTCGGCGAACTGTTCCGCTACCGCACCAGCAGCAAGGTCAAGCGCAACCTGATGGTGTTCATCCGGCCGCAGATCCTTCACGATGAAGCCCTGATGGACAGCGTGACGCGTTCGAAATACACCCGCATCCGCGACCTGCAGCTCGATCAGCGCGAGTCGGTCAATGGTCTGGGGCGCAAGGAACAGATGCCGCTTTTGCCCGAACTTGAAGCGTTCATGCAGGCCTCGCCGGATACGTCGCGCGAATCGGGCCAATCCGGTGACTCGAGCCGCGATGGCCAGTGAGTTCCGCCCGGCCTATGGCTTTGCGCGCAAGCGCGGCGTCACGGTGGCCGGAAGCGACGGCGAGGGCCGGACACGACTGGTGGTGCGCGAACCGGTCGACGTAGCCGCCGTGCAGGAAGTGCGTCGCCGGCTCGATGGCCCGGTTCGGATCGAGCGCCAGTCGACGGTCGACTTCGATCGGCTGATCACGGAACTCTACGAGGCCGGCGACGCCTCGGCCCGGCACGCCGCCGAGGATCTCGGTGAAGAACTCGACCTGGCGCGCCTGGCCGAAGATTTGCCGGAGCCGGCCGACCTGCTTGAATCCGAGGACGACGCGCCGATCATCCGCCTGATCAACGGCGTGCTCACCCAGGCCATTCGCGAGGGCGCTTCGGATATCCACCTCGAACCCTTCGAGGAGCGTCTCTCGATCCGCTTCCGCGTCGACGGTGTTCTGCGCGAGGTGATGGCCCCGGCGCGGGGGCTCGCCGGACTGATTGTCTCGCGCATCAAGGTCATGGCGAGCCTCGACATCGCCGAAAAGCGCGTCCCCCAGGATGGGCGCATCGGCCTGCGCATTGCCGGGCGGCCCGTCGATGTTCGCGTATCGACGCTGCCCTCCAATCACGGCGAGCGCGTGGTGCTGCGGCTGCTCGACAAGCAGGCCGGTCGCCTCGACCTCGCCGAACTGGGTATGGACGAGGCCACCTGCGATCGCATGGAGTCGCTGATCCGGCGCCCGCATGGCATCCTGCTCGTCACCGGGCCGACCGGGTCGGGCAAATCGACCACGCTTTATGCCGCGCTGATGCGGCTCAATGACCGAAGCCGCAACATCATGACCGTCGAGGACCCGATCGAATACGACCTCGACGGCATCGGCCAGATCCAGGTCAACCCCAAGGTGGACCTGACCTTCGCGCGCGGTCTGCGCGCCATCCTGCGCCAGGATCCGGATGTGGTCATGGTCGGTGAAATCCGTGACCTCGAGACCGCGCGGATCGCGGTTCAGGCCAGCCTGACCGGCCACCTGGTGCTGTCGACCCTGCACACCAACACCGCAGTGGGCGCCATTCCGCGCCTGGTCGACATGGGGGTCGAGCCGTTCCTGCTCGCCTCCAGTCTGATCGGCGTGCTGGCCCAGCGCCTGGTCCGTGTGCTCGATCCGGATACGCGTGAGGCCTACACCCTCGACGTTTCCGAACTCGGTCGCCTGGGCTTGAGCGCCGACGGGCCGGCCACGCTGTATCGGCCGCGGGCCGACCTGCCGGCCGACCAGTCCGGCTATCACGGCCGTACGGGGATCTACGAGCTGGTGCCGGTCAACGAAGCCATGCGCGGCCTGGTCCACGACGGCGCAGCCGAGCAGGCGCTGGAGAACCTGGCCCGCGAGCTCGCCCCTTCCATCTTCGAGGACGGGTGGCGCAAGGCGCTGGCGGGCACGACCTCGCTGGAGGAGGTGCTGAGGGTGACGAGAACAACTTGACTATGGGGGTTCGGGGTTCGGTGTTCGGGGTTCGGGACAACCGGCGGCAATCGAGAGCCGTTCGCTCGGAGCCCATCCGGAACCCCGAATACCGAACCCGGAACCCCATTTTTTAAATGCAAGCATATGAATACCAGGCACTGACCGAAACCGGCGCGACCAGCCGCGGCGTGGTCCAGGCCGATAGTGCCCGTGCGGCGCGCTCGCAGTTGCGCGATCGCGGTCTCATCGTGCTGGATGTGCAGGGTGTCGACGATGGCCGGCGACGACAGGGCGATAGCCTGGGCGGTCAGGGCCGGGAGCGCGCGCTGCTGCTGCGGCAGATGAGCACGCTGCTCGTCGCCGGCCTGCCGCTGGAAGAAGTGCTTTCGGTTCTGGTCGAGCAGGCCGATCAGTCGCGCTCCCGCCGCCAGCTCGGCGCCATCCGCGCGCGCGTCATGGAGGGGCAGAGCCTGTCGGCGGCCATGGCCGAGCAGCCGCGCCTGTTCCCCCCGCTCTACAGCGCCTCGGTCGCCGCGGGCGAGCGGGCCGGTGCGCTCGACGCCGTGCTCGACCGGCTCGCCGGCTTCGCCGAGCAGCGCGAGGAAATGCGGCGCAGCCTTTCGCTGGCGCTGGTCTATCCCGTGGTGCTGACGGTCATTGCCATCGCCGTGGTCTGGGGCTTGATCGGCTTTGTCGTGCCGCGCGTCGTCGGCGTGTTCGAGCAGGCCTCGCGCGAACTGCCGCTGCTCACACGCAGCCTGCTCGCCTTGTCGGACTTCATCGCCGGCTGGGGCTGGCTGGTGCTGGTCGTTCTGGTGGTCGCCGCCTTCGCTGCGGTTGTGGCGCTGAGACGGCCCGTTCTCCGCCAGCGTTTCGATGCCTGGCTGCTCACGGTCCCGGTACTCGGCCGCCTGGCTCGCTCGCGCGAGACCGCCACGCTGACGCGCACCCTGGCGATACTGGTGACCAGTACGGTTCCCCTGGTGGATGCGCTGCGCGTGGCCGGGGAGGTGGTCGGTAATCGGCAGATCCGGGCTGATGTCGCCATGGCGGGAGCCCAGGTTCGCGAGGGCGTGTCCTTGACGCGTGCACTGGGGCAGTTCGACTGGCTTCCGCCGATGGCCCGGCGCCTGCTTGCCGGCGGCGAGCGCAGCGGTGAACTCGCCCCGATGCTCGAACAGGCGGCGCGTCTGCAGGAGCGCGAACTCCAGTCGGCCAGCCAACTACTGCTGGCCGTCCTGCAGCCGGCGCTGATTCTGTTCGTCGGTCTGGTGGTGCTCTACATCGTGCTCGCCATCATGCTGCCGATCATGTCCATGAGCCAGCTGCTTTCCTGAGACCATGGTCACGAGTGAACACATGATCCGCTTCGAGCAGGTCGCCAAGCGCTATCCCGGCGGCATCCAGGCGCTGGGCGATATCAGTTTCGAACTGGCTCGCGGCGAGATGGTTTTCCTGACCGGGCACTCCGGTGCCGGAAAGTCCACCCTGCTCAAGCTCATCGCGCTGCTCGAACGGCCGAGCCGGGGGCGGGTGTTGTTCGACGGACGCAATGTCGGCCGTCTTTCTCGCCGCCAGATTCCCTGGCTGCGAAGACAGATCGGCATCGTGTTCCAGGAGCACGCCCTGCTCAGCGATCGCCGGGTGTTCGACAATGTCGCGCTCCCGCTGGTCATTGCCGGAGTGGCTTATCCGGAAATTCGCCGGCGGGTCAGGGCCGCCCTCGACAAGGTCGGCCTGCTCGACAAGGAGCGTTCTTACCCGCCCATGCTTTCAGGCGGGCAGCAGCAACGCGTCGGTATCGCGCGCGCGATCGTTGCCAAGCCGGCGCTGCTGCTGGCCGATGAACCGACCGGCAATCTCGACCCCGACCTTTCGGCCGAGCTGATGCAGTTCTTCGTGTCTCTCAACGAACTGGGGACCACCGTGCTGATCGCCAGCCACGACCTGGACCTGATCCGGCGGCTACAGCGCCGGGTGCTGGTGCTCAAGGACGGCACGCTGGCCGATGACGTGCCGGCCCGGCAGGTGGCTGTCTCGTGAGCCGGCGGACCGGCGGTCAATCCGGCGGCATAACCTGGCCAGGCGGGCTGCGCGCCTGGGGGCGACGGCACGCCTACAGCCTGTTGTCTTCGCTCGGCGCGCTGGTGCGCCATCCGTTGGCGACCTTCATGACCGTGGTCGTTCTGGCCATTACCCTGAGCCTGCCGACCGGGCTCTACATCACGCTGGAAAACGCCGAACGCATCAGCGCCGGGTGGGAGCGGCTGGATACCATCTCGGTCTTTCTCGACGTCGAGCTCGAGGACCGTGACGCCATGCGGCTGGCCTCACAGCTGAGTGCGCGACCGGGGATCGTGGCGGTCGACCCGATCAGCCCGCAGGAAGGCATGGCCGAATTGACCGGGCGTCTGCGGCTCGATGACGTGTCCGGAAAGATTGAAACCAACCCACTGCCGTGGGTGCTGGAGGTTACACCGGAGAGCGGCCAGGATCCTCAGCAACTGTCCGCGCACCTGCAGGAAGTCGGCGGTGTCGACCAGGTGGTCATCGACCTACAATGGCTCGAGCGCCTGCAGGCGATCCTGGCCGTGCTCGAGCGACTGGCCGTCGTACTGGGCCTGCTGTTCGCCGTAGCGGTCATTTTCGTGATCGGCAATACCATCCGGATGGATATCCACAATCGTCGGGAGGAAATCCGGGTGCTGTCACTGGTCGGGGCCACGGACGGTTTCGTGCGCCGCCCCTTCCTCTACTCGGGGTTCTGGTACGGCCTGGCCGGCGGTTTGACCGCCTGGGTGGTCGTGGAAATCGCATTGCTGGCGCTCTCCGGCCCGATTGCACGGCTCAGCGGCTCTTATGCGAGCGATTTCGATCTGGCCTCGCCGCCGCTCGAGATCGTCGCCATTCTGGTTCTGGGCAGCGGAATTCTGGGTATTGTGGGTTCATGGCTGGCCGTTGGCAGGCATCTGAGAAGCCTCTGAGGCGGGCGATAATCACGGCGCCTGCTGGAAACAGGCCTGGTCGCCCGATACGCCTTCATTGATCACGCAAAGCGGTTGACTTGTAAAACGGTATCGGCCACAATTGCGGGCTTCGTCTGGAAAGTCGGGTAGTCGGAACGTCCGTATCGGGCGTGATGCAGGATTTCCGGAGGGGTACTCAAGCGGTCAACGAGGGCAGACTGTAAATCTGCTGGCTTAGCCTTCGCAGGTTCGAATCCTGCCCCCTCCACCAGGTTTCGAGGTTTGGAAGAAGTCGGTTAATTCAGGCGGGTGTAGTTCAACGGTAGAACCTCAGCCTTCCAAGCTGATGATGTCGGTTCGATTCCGATCACCCGCTCCAGCGTTTATCGACTCGGTGTTGCGACAGGCGGCCGGGTCGACGCCCGGGCCGCAGGCCCGGAGCCGCGAAGCGAAGCCGATTGCGGTCATGTGCCGCAATCGGCGAGCAACAGCTGCCACGGGTGGTTCGTTGCCGGTTTTAAGTTGAGCGCCCACGTAGCTCAGGCGGTAGAGCACTCCCTTGGTAAGGGAGAGGTCACTGGTTCGAGTCCAGTCGTGGGCACCACGATCATCGACGACTTGAAAGTAAAACAAAACGGAGTGTTGAGGCATGTCCAAGGCAAAGTTTGAACGCACCAAGCCGCACGTCAACGTCGGCACGATTGGTCACGTTGACCACGGCAAGACGACGCTGACGGCGGCGCTGACGAAGGTGTGTGCGGAAGCGCGCGGCGGTGAGTTCCGTGCGTACGACCAGATTGACAATGCGCCGGAAGAGCGCGAGCGCGGCATCACGATTGCCTCGGCGCACGTCGAGTACGAATCCGACAGCCGCCACTATGCGCACGTGGACTGCCCGGGTCACGCCGACTACGTGAAGAACATGATCACGGGTGCGGCGCAGATGGACGGTGCGATCCTGGTGGTTTCGGCCGCGGACGGTCCGATGCCGCAGACGCGCGAGCACATTCTGCTGGCGCGCCAGGTGGGTGTTCCGTCGATTCTGGTTTACCTGAACAAGGCCGACATGGTCGACGATGCC
>NZ_JBHJMQ010000001.1:0-190000 GCF_042310375.1 Wenzhouxiangella psychrophila
ACTGGAAGGGTGCCCTGAACCAATTTATTATCCAGTTCGAAGATCGGGTGACCGATCATCTATGAGAATGGGCGGTTACACAGAAATCGGGACAGGCTCTTGCACGTCTTGAGTTTTTCTTCTTGTCCCGTGCCTTTCGTGAGTTCCGTGGCTAATTGTTTTTGGTTTTTGTTCTATTGTTTACTTCGCGTCTTTGCGTTTCAAGGATTCTGACATTAACTTTCTCCGCGCACTCCGCTCCTCTGCGGCTCTGCGTGAGAACCCAACTGCAACTCGATAAAAGAGGGCAACGATGAAAAGAATACTGCTAACCCTGCTACTCCTCCTCCCCACCCTGGCACTGGCCCAGGACGACAACGGCGACGATGAACGCAAGGTTCTCTCGGCCGAGGTGCTGTGGGAGCTCGATCGCATCGGTTCGCCGGTGATCTCGCCCGACGGCGACTGGGTGGTCGCGCCGGTGACCGATTACGACGTCGAGGAAGACAAGGGCGAAACGCGGCTGTGGCTGTTCGCCGCCGACGGCTCGGTCGAACGGCCCTTGACGGTCGAGGGCCAGGACGCCTCCAGCCCGGCCTTCTCATCCGACGGTGATCGGCTGGCCTTTGTCGCCAAGCGCGGTGACGACGAGGCCGGCCAGATCTACCTGATCAACATGGACGGCCCCGGCGAGGCGCAGCGCCTCAGCGACGTGCCCACGGGCGCGAGCGCGCTCAAGTGGGTCGGCGAGCATATCTATTTCATTTCCAGCGTCTGGCCCGAGATGGACTGGGAGGCGATGGAAGAGAAGCTCAAGGAAGAAAAGGACGCCAAGGTGTCCGCCCACCAATGGAACGCCCTGCCTTATTCGTCCTGGGACCACTGGATCGAGGAAGATCGCCACAATCACGTCTTCCGCATCCCGGCAGACGGTGGTGACGTCGAAGAACTGACCCAGCCGCTGGATCGCCAGCTCTCGCGCTCGGGCGCCGCTGCCGGCAGCTACGACATCCATCCCGACGAGACGCATATCGCCTTTGTTTCCGATCGAAAGCGTGACGGTGTCGATCCGGACTACGACGTATTCCTTGCAGAGATCGGCAGCGAGTCGGCGGAGAATCTCACCACGGAAAACGAAGCCAACGACGGCACGCCGATGTTCAGCCCGGACGGCGAGACCCTGGCCTACCTGAAGCAGAACATTCCGGGTTTCTACGGCGATACGCAGAACATCATCCTCGTCGATCTCGATTCGGGTGACGAGCGCAACATTACGGCCGACTGGGATCGCTCGGCCTCGGGACTGGTCTGGGCGCCGGACTCGAGCGGCTTCTACGGTTCCATCGACGACGAGGGTACGGTCCGTGTGTTTTTCATCGACGCGCAGGGCCGCCAGCCGCGCGCGATCTCGACCGACACCAGCTACGGCGATCTGGCCATCGCCGATGGCGGCACCCTGGTCGGCACCAATCAAAGCTTCCTGTATCCGCCGCGCCTGGTGCGAATCGATACCGACAGCGGCGAGACGGAACGCCTGAGCACCATCAACGAGGAACTGCTGGCCGAGGTCGATGCCGGCAGTTACGAGTCGGTGACCTATACCGGCCATGACGGTGCCGAAATCCAGATGTGGGTCAACTATCCGCCGGGTTTCGACGACAGCAAGGAATACCCGCTGTTCCTGCTCATCCACGGCGGTCCGCACGGATCCATCAATGACACTTTCCATTTCCGCTGGAACGCGCAGACCTTCGCGTCCTGGGGTTACGTCACCGCGTGGCACAACTTCCACGGGTCCTCGGGCTTTGGCCAGGATTTCGTCGATTACATCAACCCCGACTGGATCACCGCGCCCTACAACGACACCATCGCCGCGGCCGAGTGGTTCGAGGACAAGGACTGGATCGATGATGACCGCATGGTCGCCGGTGGCGGAAGCTACGGCGGTTACCTGTCTTCGATCCTGCTCGGTAAGGCGCATCCCTTCAACGCGTTGATGATCCATGCGCCGGTCTACAACATGTACTCGCAGATGGCCGCGGACTTCGCCGTGCACGCCCAGCGTTTCGGCAACTTCTGGGAAGCCCCCGAGATCTACAAGGAGATCTCGCCGCATTACTATGCGGAAAACTTCGACACGCCGGCGTTGATCATCCACGGCCAGCAGGACCTGCGCGTGCCGGTCGGCCAGGCCTTCGAGCTGTTCCGCACCCTGCAGAGCAAGGATATCGACTCGCGCCTGATCTACTTCCCCGACGAGAACCACTGGGTGCTCAAGCCCAATAACTCGCTGTACTGGTACGAGGAAGTCCGCAAGTGGTTCGCGGACTTCGCCGAGCCGGGCGCTCAGTAGGGACCTGGTAACCACGGAAGACGCGGAACAAGGGCGCCGGGTCTCGGCGCCCTTTTTTGTGGCTCGATCGGGAACGTGGGGGCGCGTCCTTAAGACCTATTAAACGCAAAGACGCTAAGCAGCAAAGAACGCAAAGGAAAACCTGAAATCGTTTAACGACGGAAGATCACGGAAGACACTGTTCTTTGAAAGAAAGGTCTTTCCGCGTGTTCCGTGCCTTCCGTGGTTCCAATGTTTTTTTCGTTCTTTTATTTTTTCTTTCTTTGCGCTCTTTGCTGCTTAGCGTCTTTGCGTTTTTAAAGATTTTGATTTTTCCCAACGCACTAGTGGCATCATGCCCGGAAAGAGTCCAACACCGGAGAAATGCCATGCGCCATTTAACTCTCGCCTTGCTCTTGATGCCTGCGTTATTCGCCGGCGCACAGGAGTTGCCCGATGTGGCCGAGATGGACGTTGCCGCCGTCCAGGCCGGTTTCGAGCGGGGTGACTTCACGGCGCGGGACGTGACCGCGGCCTACCTGACGCGCATCGAAAAGCTCGATCGCGCCGGCCCGATGCTCAACGCAGTTCGCCACGTTAGCGAACAGGCACTCGAACGAGCTGCCGCCCTGGATCGCGAACGGGCCGAAGGCAAGGTGCGTGGCCCGCTGCACGGCATACCGGTGCTGATCAA
This sequence comes from Wenzhouxiangella psychrophila, assembly GCF_042310375.1. Lineage (NCBI taxonomy): Bacteria > Pseudomonadati > Pseudomonadota > Gammaproteobacteria > Chromatiales > Wenzhouxiangellaceae > Wenzhouxiangella > Wenzhouxiangella psychrophila. Next base: position 3,006 of record NZ_JBHJMQ010000001.1, read on the forward strand.
GGACAACATCGACACCGCCGACATGCCGACCACGGCCGGCAGTATCTGGCTCGAAGGCGTGATTCCGCCGAATGATGCCTTCATCGTCGAGCGTCTGCGCGAAGCCGGCGCGATCATCCTGGGCAAGACCAACCTGAGCGAGTGGGCCAACTTCCACTCGAGCACCTCGTCCAGCGGCTGGAGTCGGCTCGGCGGCCAGGTCAGGAACCCCTATGGCGATGGCCGCAATCCCTGCGGTTCGAGTGCCGGCTCCGGCGTGGCGGCCGCGGCCAGCCTGGCGACCCTGACCATCGGCACCGAGACCAACGGTTCGATCGTCTGCCCGTCCAACGCTAACGGCATCGTCGGTCTCAAGCCCACGGTGGGGCTGTGGAGCCGCAGCGGCATCATTCCCATTTCGCATACTACCGACAGCGCCGGTCCGATGACCCGCACGGTGCGCGATGCCGCCGTGCTGCTCGGCGCCCTGGCGTCCGAGAATCCGGCCGATGACAAGACGGTCGGCGACGAGATCCCGCGTCATGCCGACTACACGCAGTTTCTCGACGAAGGCGCACTGGAAGGCAAACGGCTTGGGCTGTGGTCCGGCCCGACCGAACAGAACCATCGGGTCGAGACGTTGACGCGCGAGGCCGTTTCGGCGCTCAAAGCCGCCGGGGCCGAAGTCGTCGAGATCGACACCATCACCGAGGAGAACATCGGCGGCGATGCCTTCAACGTGCTGCTCTACGAATTTCACCACGGCATGGACGCCTACCTGGCCGCGCTGGGCGAGCGTGCGCCGTTCGAGAACTACAAGGCGCTGGTCGAAGCCGTCCGCAAGGATCCGGAATCCACCGCCCGTTTCGATCGCTCGCTGCTGTTCCAGGCCGCCGACAAGGGCGACATCGAAAGCAAGGAATATCTCGACGCCCTTACGCGCATGCTCGAACACAGCCGCGAAGAGGGGATTGATCGAGTACTGGCCGAACACGAACTCGACGCCATCATCGCGCCCACCGGCTCGCCGGCCTGGATGACCGACCTCGTACTGGGCGACAACTTCCAGCTCGCCAGTTCATCCCCGTCGGCACGTGCGGGTTATCCGATCATCACGGTGCCGATGGGACAGATCGAAGGCCTGCCCGTGGGGCTGTCCTTCTTCGCCTCGGCCTGGAGCGAACCGACATTACTGGGCCTGGCCTATGCCTACGAGCAGGCAACGAACAAGCGCGTGCCGCCGGAGCTGTAGCCAGTTTCGGGGGTTGCCGATTGGTCGTCCTGAAGATCTTATTGACGCTAAGACGCAAAGCAGCGAAGAGCGCAAAGAAAACCAAAAATCATTTTACTTCGCGTTCTTTGCTGCTTTGCGTCTTAGCGTTTTAAAGATTTTGCTTTTCTGGATCAGTCTGCCAAGGCCCGATTCAGATCGGCCCAGATTTCGTCCACCCCCTCGATTCCAACCGACAGCCGCATCAGCCGGTCGTCGATACCGAGCGCCCGACGCTTTTCGTCTTTGAGCTTGGCGTGGCTCGTTTTCGACGGCTGGGAAATCGTTGACTCCACACCCCCAAGGCTGATGGCCGGGGCGATCATCTGGAGTTGCTCGAGGAAGATCTCAGGGTCAATGGAATCGGCCAGCCTGAAGGTCAACATCCCGCCGAATCCACTCATCTGCTTTGCGGCGACGGCATGGCCCGGATGGTCGGACAGGCCCGGGTACCGCACTTCGGCAATGCGCGAATCGCTGTCGAGTCGTTTCGCCAGATCGCCGGCATTCCCGGATGCGCGTTCCACGCGGACGGCCAGGGTCTTGATCGAGCGCTCCAGCAGGGCCAGGTCCTGGCCGTTGAGCGTCGCGCCCAGGCGCACGATGTTGGGGTGGATGCGATCAATCAGTTCCCCGGATCCGGCCAGCGCGCCGCAAAGCAGGTCCGAGTGCCCGCCCAGGTACTTGGTCGCCGAGTGCATGATCAGCTCGAAGCCGTGTTCGGCCGGGCGTTGCATGACCGGCGTGGCGAAGGTGTTGTCGATAAAACTGACAACGCCATGGTCACGGGCGATCGATGCCGTCGCGGCCAGGTCGACGATGGACAGCAGCGGGTTGGTGGGCGACTCCACCATCAACAGCCGGGTATCGGGTTCGAACAGCTCGGCCAGTGATTCCGGGTCGCCGTTCCACGTGGTGAACCGCATGCCCATCGGCTCGAGCAGGCCTTCGATCAGGTCCGTCGTGCCGCCGTAGAGCCCGTCGAGAATCACGGCGTGGTCGCCGGGTTTCATCAGGCTGAGAAAAACGGCGCTGATCGCCCCCATGCCCGAGGCGGTGACCCGTGCGGTTTCCGTGCCCTCGAGTGCTGCGATCTTTCCGGCGACGACATCGTGGTTGAGCGCGTTGACGTAGCGTGGGTAACGAACGCCCGACTGACGATAATCGAAGGCGGTGCTGGTCACGATGGGGCTGTTGAGCCCGAAACGGCTGTCGTGATGTTGTTCGCCGGCGTGGACGCAGGCGGTGTCAGTCCAGGATTTGCGGGTCATGGTGTCGAATGCTAGAGGTTGCCGTAACTATAGCGTGGGGATGAAACAAGCAGAGGTGCGGTGCTTCGGTTGGGCGATTTGGAAATCTCCGATTTCGTATGAGCCCGACCGAAGCGCCGCACCCCTGCTGGTGTGATTGCTATTTCCCGCCGCGCAGGGCCATGATCAGGCCGACGACCAGTGCCGCGCCGCCGCCGAGCAGGTACCAGGTGGTTTCGTCGGTGAAGCGACCGGTAAAGGTTTCGTGGACTTCTTCGGTCAGCGAGCCGGTGGCCTGCAGGCCGAAGAACAACAGTCCGCCGCCGACGATGATCAGGATGATGCCGATAATGCGGTTCGTGCTCATGAACGTGCCTCCTTAGATGAGTCCCCCAGCACAGAGCATAGCTCGCACGGAGCCGGCCTGTACAGCCGACCGCGTTGGCACTTACCGCTGGCAACGGGGACAGAAGAACGTGCTGCGCTGGCCGATGACTTCGCGTCGTATCGGCTCACGGCAGCTTCGGCAGGGATCGCCCTCGCGGCCATAGACTTGCAGCGACTGCCCGAAATACCCGGGCGTGCCGTCGCCCACGGTGAAGTCGCGCAGTGAAGTCCCTCCGAGTTCGATTGCGTCGGCCAGGGTCTGCCTGATGGTGCCGGCGAGGATGTCGTAGCGCGCCCGGCTTATCCGTCCGGCCGGTCTTCGGGGGTGGATGCCGGCCGCGAACAGGGCTTCGGAGGCATAGATATTGCCCACGCCGACCACGGTCTTTGCATCCATGATGAACAGCTTGACGGAAGCCTTTCGCCCACGGCTTAGTCGCCATAGCCATTCGCCGTCGAATTCGCCGCCCAGCGGTTCGGGGCCCAGTGTTGCCAGGCGCGGATGCTCGAGCGGGTTGTCGCCGCCCCACAAGAGGGCGCCGAAACGGCGCGGATCGGTAAAGCGGATCAGGTAGCCGTCCTCGACCTGCAGATCGACATGGTCGTGCGGTCCCGGAGCCGGGGGATGTTGCCAGCCGCGAAAGGATCCCGACATGCCCAGGTGCCATAACAGCGATCCGGACTCCAGGCGCCAGATCAGCCATTTGGCGCGACGCTGCAGGGCGGTAATGGTCCGCCCCGAGATGTCGTCGACTTCCCGCGGAATCGGCCAGCGTAGCTGGCGTTGCCGGATGGTGATCCCGGCAATGCGCCGGCCCACGACCAGCGGTTTGAGACCGCGGCGGGTGGTTTCGACTTCGGGTAACTCGGGCATGGGCGATGCGTGGTCCGGATGAGAAACACCGGAGCGCATTATCGCCCATGCTGCGCCGCGGCCCGATGACCGGCCTGCCCTGATTGTGAGCAACATCTGCCTCTAATCTGGGCAGCGGCAAGGGGTTCAAGCTCCACAAATCTCCTCTAATCAATGGCTTGCAGATCTGGCACGAGGCTTGCGCTGTCTTTCTGGGACATTCACGGGAGATTCTTCATGAAACTGGTCACGGCCATCATCAAACCCTTCAAGCTCGACCCGGTGCGCTCGGCGCTGGCCGAGGTCGGCGTCACCGGCATGACGCTGACCGAGGTGCGCGGCTTCGGCCGGCAGAAAGGCCACACCGAGCTCTACCGCGGCGCGGAATACCACGTCGACTTCCTGCCCAAGATCAAACTCGAAATCGCCGTCGATAGCGATCGGCTCCAGGACGTGATCGAAGCCATCCAGGTTTCGGCCGGCAGCGGCCGGATCGGCGACGGCAAGATCTTCGTCGCCGAGCTTGATCAGGTCATTCGTATTCGCACCGGCGAACGTGACCAGGACGCCATCTAAGGGAGACGGAAACCATGGAAGCCATTATCGAAACACGTTACGCCCTCGACACCTTCTACTTCCTGGTCTGTGCCGCGCTGGTCATGTGGATGGCCGCCGGCTTCATCATGCTCGAAGCGGGCCTGGTCCGGGCCAAGAACACGGTCGAGATACTGACCAAGAACGTTGCCCTCTACTCCATCGCCTGCTTGATGTACCTGATCATCGGCTACAACCTGATGTACCCCGCCGACGGCATCAATAGCATCTGGCCCGGTATCGACTGGCTGCTTTCGGCCGCCGACAACAGCACCGAGGCGGTGCTGGCCAGCGACGGTGACCTCTACTACTCGAGCCTGTCGGACTTCATGTTCCAGGTGGTTTTCGTGGCCACGGCCATGTCGATCGTCTCGGGTGCCGTGGCCGAACGCATGAAGCTGTGGAGCTTTCTTGCCTTTGCGGTCGTGCTCACCGGCTTCATCTATCCCGTCCAGGGCTACTGGAGCTGGGGCGGCGGATTCCTCGACGGGCTGGGTTACAGCGACTACGCCGGCTCGGGCATCGTGCACATGGCCGGCGCGGCCGCCGCGCTCGCCGGTGTCCTGTTGTTGGGCCCCCGACAGGGCCGCTTCGGACCCGACGGCAAGGCGCGCGCCATCCCCGGCGCCAACCTGCCTCTGGCTACCCTGGGCACCTTCATCCTCTGGATGGGCTGGTTCGGTTTCAACGGCGGCTCGGAACTGGCGGTCTCCAGCGTCGAGTCGGCCAACAACGTCGCGCGGGTGTTCGTCAACACCAACACCGCCGCGGCCGCCGGCCTGGTTGCTGCCCTGCTGGTCGCGCGTGCCGCCTTCGGCAAGGCCGATCTGACCATGGCGCTCAACGGCGCGTTGGCCGGCCTGGTCTCGATCACGGCCGACCCGCTCTCGCCCACGCCGGTGCAGGCCCTGCTGATCGGACTGGTCGGCGGTGGCCTGGTGGTCGCTTCCATCATGCTGCTCGACAAGCTCAAAATCGACGATCCGGTCGGCGCCATCTCGGTGCACGGCACGTGCGGCATCTGGGGTGTCCTGATCGTGCTCTGGACCAACGGGGATGCCACCTGGGGCGGGCAGCTGGCCGGCCTGGCTGTTATCGGTGGTTTCGTGTTCGCCGCCAGTCTCGCCATCTGGGCGATCCTGCGCGTGACGATGGGCCTGCGCGTCCACCCCGACGACGAAGCCGCCGGTCTTGACCGCGTTGACTGTGGCATGGAGGCGTATCCGGAGTTCGCCCCCGCTGGCGGAGACTGAGCGGGCGTCATGGCATCATGGGGCCGGGTCCAACGGAAACGGAGGCCACATGCCACTCGAAATCGTTGAGGGCGACATTGCACGCCAGCCCGACCTCGATGCCGTGGTCAACGCCGCCAACGCGCAACTGATGCCCGGCGGCGGCGTGGCCGGCGCCCTGCACCGCGCCGCCGGCCCGGAGCTGGCGGAGGCCTGCCAGCCCCTGGCCCCGATCGACCCCGGCGAGGCGGTTATCACGGAAGCCTTCGAGCTGCCCAATCGCTGGGTGATCCACGTCCTCGGCCCCCGCTACGGGCTGGATGAGCCGGCCGATCGCCTGCTCGCCGACGGCTATCGCAATGCCCTGCGCCTGGCAGAGGAGAACAGCATCAAGTCGATCGGCTTCCCGGCCCTGTCGGCCGGGGCCTTTGGCTATCCTCTGGAAAAGGCAGCGCGAATTGCGCTCGAGACGGTCCGCGCACATGCGCCATCGAACTTGCACGTTCGCTTTGTGCTGTTCGACAAGAAGACCGTGAAGGTGTTTGAGCGCCTCATGCAGTGACGGGGCGCCGGGTGGTTTGGCGCCACCGGGCGCGGTGCGGGCTTCGACACGTCAAAGGCTATTTCGCCCGGCCTGCTTCGCAGGCTCTTGCGGTGACTCCTTCATTGCCTTATCGGCAAACAGCTTGTTGCTCCGAGGCAGCGGTGGGGGCTTCGACACTTCAAAGGCTGTTCCGCCCGCCTGCTCCGCAGGCTGATGGCGGGTAACTTTTCTCTTGCGCGAGAAAAGTCACCAAAAGCGCGCTGAAAAGATGACGGACTCGTCCCAGGAGTCCCACCGGGGAGTGGCTTCAGTATTTTGTCTGGGGCTTCGTTTGTAATCTCTGAGACGCAGGCGGGCTTACGACGTCCGTTTGGGCAGGCCCGCACGCAGCCGCACGACTTCGAAAGCGAGCGTTCGAGGTCGGTGCCAGGATCCAGAGCCAGGGCGCATTCACCCGAAGTCTTCTCCGATGGCGCAGCCAAAGCCGGGGTGATCGAGATCGTGCCACCAGAATGCAGACTACGCCCCAGGGACGTCGAAGACGCCATGTGTCTAGACGGAGCTGGAGCGAAGGCTTAAGCAAAATCCTGAAGCCCGCACGTCTCGTTGTTCTTGCGGCGCATCCGTAATCTTTTCAGCGCGCTTTTGGTTACTTTTTTCGCGCGAGAAAAAAGTAACTCGCCGCAAGAGCCTGCGAAGCAGGCCGGGCGAAACAGCCTTTGACGTGTCGAAGCCCGCACGGCGCCCGGCGGCGCCAGACCACTTGGCGCCACGGCGCGCAAAGCATCCACAAAAGAAAGAGGCCCGGCTAAACCGGGCCTCTCCAAACGGATGGCGAAGCCGCTCTTATTCGCCGACGCGGGTCAACTCGGTGCTGTATTCCCCGCCGCCCATTTGTGCCGGCAACTTGCCTTCGGCGCGCAGTACCATGCGCGGCGGTTCGGCAGAAACCCACATCGTCAGATCGCCGCCCTCGCCGTCCAGCGCTTCGAGATTCACCTTCCAGGCGTCGTACTCGCCGGCCGGTACCTCGATCGATTCCCGTCCGGCGACGCTGATGGTGAAATAGCGCACCCGCTGCTGCATGCCGACTTCGGCGATGCGCACCTGAGTGCTATAGCCTTCCTCCAGCGGCAGGCCCAGGATCACGGCCTCGAGCGCGGCATCGCCGCCGTAGACGGGCGCGTCGAGTTCGATTTCGATGGGGATTTCCTGCTGGGTCTTGATGGTGCCGGTCACCTTGCGTGCGCCGTACTCGACCTTGATGACGGCCGGGCCCTGGGCGAGCGTGCGGCTGATCGGTCTGAGCGAGTCGCCTTCGAGCACGATCTGGTCGCTGGCCGCGCCCATGTTGGACCGGGTATCGCTGGTGATGACCATGGTGTCACCGTCCTCGCCTTCTTCCATGACGATCTTGCGCTCGGCCTGCATCTCCATTTCGTTGCCCTGCATGCTCAGGGTCGTGGTGTAGCCGAAGTTGCCCTTTGCCACTTTGTCGGCATCGCTGTTGGGTAGCGGCAAGGTCTTGGCCGCGTCGAGCTCATCGGCCACGTTCTCGACTTCGACCGTGTCGACATCGACGGTGATTTCGGCCAGGCGTTCAGCGACTTCGTCTTCCATGTCTTCCTGGTGACGGCCGCCCAGGTGCGTGCCCAGGAAAGCCTCGGTGCGAGCGAACATGGCCAGGCGGTTGTCGCGGCCGCGGAAGCCGTGGCCCTCGTCCGGGGCGACGATGTACTCGACCGGCAGGCCGGCCTCGCGCATCGCCACGACGATCTGGTCGGATTCGGCCTGCTTGACGCGCGGATCGTTGGCGCCCTGGATCACCAGTAGCGGCTCGGCGATCTTGTTGACGTGGTTGAGCGGCGACTGCCGTTCGAGCTGAGCCTTGCCTTCCTCGGTGCTGGGATCGCCCATGCGCAGGGTGAAGATCTTGCGGATCGGGCCCCAGTAGGGCGGAATCGAATTGAGCAGGGTGATCAGGTTGGACGGGCCGACGATGTCGACGCCGCAGGCGTAGAGATCGGGCGTGAAGGTCATGCCGGCCAGGGTGGCGTAGCCGCCATAGGAGCCGCCCATGATGCACACCCGCTCGGGGTCGACCAGGCCTTTGTCGACCAGGTGCTCGACGCCGTCTGTGATGTCGTCCTGCATGGCATCACCCCACTCGTTGTTGCCGGTGTTGAGGAAGGCCTTGCCGTAGCCGGTCGAACCGCGGAAGTTGGGTTGCAGCACGGCATAGCCGCGGTTGGCCAGGAACTGCGCCAGCGAGCTGTAGCCCCAGGTGTCGCGGGCCCAGGGGCCGCCGTGAATCAGCGCCACCAGGGCGAGCTTTTCGCCCTCGACGCCCTTGGGCGTGGTCAGGTAGGCGGGAATCTCGAGTCCGTCGCGTGCCTCGTAGCGAATCGGCTCCATTTCCGCCATGTGTTCCACCGGCAGTTCGGGGCGCGAGCGATACAATTCGGTGACTTCCATCTCGTCCCAGTTGAACAGGTAGGTGGTGCCGGGATCGACGTCGCGCGACAGGCCGACGAGCACCAGCGAGTCGTCAGCGGTCTGCGGGCGGAAGCTGATCTCGCCCTCCGGCAGTTCCTCGCGCAGGAAATCCAGCGCCCCGGCAAAGCGTTCGTTCTTCGGGTAAATGCGCGGTTTGTCGCCGACGTAGACGGTCGCAAGCAGCTCGTCGGTGGCATTGGAATAGACGGCACCGCTGAAATCGACTTCGCCTTCGGGGTCGCGCTCGACGAATTCCAGTTCACCCGTTTTGACGTCCATCAGGTAGAGGCCGACCAGGTCGGTGTCCTCGCCCTTGTTGGACTGGAACCAGACGCGCTCGTTGTCCGGGTGGAAGCGGTTGGGGCCGCAGGTTTCCTGCCAGGAGCAGGTGTAGAGCGTTTCGCCCACCTCGCCGTCGCTCACGCGCAGGGTCTCCGTGCCGCCGTCCTCGGTCTGGCGCACCGCCAGGCGGACATTGCCTTCCAGGCCGACGACCCAGCCGGCGATGTTCTGGTCGTTCTCGATCAGCAGCTCGCGTTCGCCGGAGTCGATGTCGACGCGATAGACGTCGTGCAGGGCCGGGTCGCGGTCATTGAGGCCGACGATGATCTCGCCCGGTGTCGATTTGGGCACCGAGTAGATCTGGGCGCGAACATCGTCGATGTCGGTGAGGTTGCGCGCCGATGGGACGGCGCTGTCTTCAGCCGGCTCGCCGTCGGCGTCGACGGCCCAGACGTGGAAGTTCTCGTCGCCACCCTTGTCCTGGACGTAGAGTACGTACTCGCCGTCGCGGCTCCAGAAGTAGCCCGGCACGGGACGGTCGTCGTCGGTCAGGGGGCGGGCGTCGTCGAAGGACTCGTCGATACCCTTGATCCAGATGTTGCGCACGCCCTCGAAGGGCCGCATGAACGTGACGAATTTGCCGTCGGGTGAAATCTGCGCGCCGGAAATCTCGGGGTCGCCGAAGAAGAGTTGGCGATCGAGCTGCGGCGGCAGCTCGTCGAGGTAGCCAACCGGGTCGACCTTTTCGGCGGCGCCGGCGGCCATCGCCGCGAGCAGGGCAAGGCTGGTCAGACCGTGCAGTAGCAATCTTGGTTTCATGACGAAGTTGCTCCTTGGGTGGGAATTGGGCAATCGAAAAATCCAATCCGATCAGCGAGCCTAAATCAGCCGGAGCTGCAAGCCAATAGCCCATTGGTCATGCGGAATGTGAGTTGCCGCATGGTCCGGCATGACCAGGGTCGTTGGGTCGCGGCGGGGGGTGCCGCCGCCGATGACTGTGGTCGGTCAGTCGTCCTCGGGTTCGAAGGACTGCATGTAGGGATTGTCTTTGCGTCGGACGATATTGATGAAGCCGTAGTCGGTAGCCTGATGGCAGGCGTTGCAGGCTTTGATGAGCCTGTCCAGGCCGGCATCGACCGCCCCGTGGTCCTTTCCATCCACGGCTTCCTCGAACGCCTCGAACGCGGGTATCAGCATGGCGGTGGTCAACTCACCGACCCTGATGCCGTGGTATTCCTCGATGCCCTGTGCCTTTTCAATGTTTTCTTCGACCTCGTGCGCGTAAAACTCCACCAGGTCATTATTGCCGGCTCTGACCGACAGCTCGAGCTTGTGGATGAAATACTGCATGTCGCCCATGGTCTCGATCATGCTGGGTTCCTCTTCGGCCCGGGTCAGGCCGGTTCCCAGGGCCAGGCAAGCGGCCAGGCAGGTGAGGGTGAAGGTCTTCATGAGTAGTTATCCGGGTATGTAGGAAATGATTGCTCCAGACAATAGCATTCCCGACAGAGCGTGACCAGCGACACTGTCGGTCAGCGGTCGACTGCGCTAATCTGGGTCCTTCGTGATTTCCGGGGGAGATGCCTCATGCGCCACCTGCTGTTTCTGCTTGCCTGCTTCTTCGTTCTACCTGCTTTCGCCTTACAGGACGACCCGCCGCCCTCCGAACCCGATGAAGCCGTCGCCACGGAACCGGATTCGACGACCGTTACTGAAGGCAGCAGCGAAATCCTGGACTTCGAGTGGCTGCGCGAGACGGGCCACGACACCGTGGTCTGCCCGTTTCGCACCCGTATCGACTACGAGCCCGGCGAGGTCGAATGTGGCCTGATCCAGGTACCGGAGAACCGCGAGATTGCCGGCAGTCGGACGATCGAGTTGCACTTCGTGCGCATTGCCGCGCGCGGCGAGGATGACGAGGGCAACGAGGTCGAGATCCGCGACGACCCGGTGATCTATCTCACCGGCGGCCCCGGTGTGACGGTCGAAACTTACGTCGAGCGTCTCAAGGATCACAGCGTGATCAACGGCCGTGACCTCTACATTCTCGAGCAGCGCGGCATTGGCTACTCGGGCGATTTCTGCCCGTTCTTCGCCGATCGCAATCGCGCTGATTTCCAGGCCGACAATTTCGTCGACAGCCAGCGCGCCATGTTCGAGCAGGCCCGTGCCTGCATCGAAGGCGCCAAAGCGCGCGGCGTCGACGTCACCGGCTATCACACCTTCGAAAACGCCCGTGACATCAAGGCGCTGCGAATGGCCTTGGGCCTGGAAGACTGGAATGTCTGGGGCATCTCCTACGGCTCGGTGCTCGGGCAGGCCTACATGAAGGTCGATCCCGAGGGCATCCGCGCGGCGGTGATCGATGCCATCGTGCCGCTCGACCTGCGTGAGCTGATGCGGATACCGCACTGGCACGAACAAAACCTCGAGCGCCTGTTTGCCGCCTGCAACGAGCAGCCCGACTGCGCGGACAGCTACGGCGGCCTCGAACGTCGCTATCGGGCCGCCATCGCCAACATGACCGAGGACCCGGTTCGGGTCGAGGTGCCCGAGGGTGAGCGTTACCCCGACGGCGAGACCTGGTTCTTCGCCGATGTCATCGCCGGCCTGCCTTTCAGCCTGCTCTATGAACAATCCAACCATCCCGCCATTCCGGCGATCATCGAAGGGCTCACCCGTGTGGTCGAGGAAGAGGATGAAACCTTCTTTCGCGCGCTGGCCTTGTCCGAGCAAACGGGCGGGCCGGGAATCAGCATGGGCATGTCCGTGGCCGTTCGCTGCCTTGACGGCTACGTCGACCGCTGGGCTGAATCGGCACCCGACGACTTCCGCGACTACCCGACACTGGCCCGTGCTTTCGGCGCCCTGGAGGTGATCGAGGATGCCCCCGGGATGTGCCGGGACATCGGTCTGGCCCCTCGCGACCCGGAGCAGTTCGAGCCGGTCCAGAGCGATCTGCCGGTGGTCGTGGCCAACGGCGCCTGGGATCCCATCACGCCGGTCCCCCTGGCCGAAGCAATCATGCCCGGTTTCAGCAACGGCCAGCTGGTGGTGTTTCCTCATGCCGGTCACGGGCCGACCCGCTCGCTCGACTGCGCCGGCGACTTTCTCAACGGTTTCTACGACGACCCCTCGGCCGGTCTCGACATGGCGTGCGTGGAAGAAGGCGAAGAAGCGGCCGAGTTCATTGCGCCCCATTTCGCCACCCGGGCAGCAGTCGAGGGCATGGTTCTCCACGAAGATCATGAAAAGCGGTTCAACGCGCACCTGGCCTGGGGGGGTGTCTCCGCGCTGCTGAGCCTGTTCGGCCTGTTGGTGATCCTGGTGGCCTGGCTGGCGCGCCGGGTCAATGGCCAACGCCTGGAGGCGGCAGGAAGCGCGCGCCTGGTGGTGTTCCTGGCCACCGTGTCGGCAGTCGTTTATGCCGGTGGCCTGGGCGCGGCGGTAAAGGCTTCGGTTGACGTTACCGAAGCGATGATGCTTTTCGGCCTGGTTTCCTGGGCGAGCTGGATGGCCTGGTTCGGGCCGCTGGCGTTATTGCTCGGACTGGCTGGACTGGTGCAAATCTGGCGCTACCGCGGCAATATCGCGCCTGCCAGCCGGGCGGGCCTGCTGCTCGTCGCGTTTGCGACCGTCAGCCTTGCGGTCTTCGGCCTGGCCTGGGATCTCTGGCCGCTGTAATCGGGAAATGCCGGCCCGCGCGTCGGGTCGGCGTCAATCCGCCACGAGCTGCCAGCGCGGTTGAGCGTCGCTGGTGGTCGTCAGCAGTTGGTCGATGCCCGGCGGCGCCGCTTCCTCGGGTGCTCCGGTAAGCACCAGCAGGATGACCGGCGCAAGCGACAGCGCCCGCTCCCACATCTCGCGGCTGCTGGGGCTGAGTTCCAGGCCCAGGGCGTCGAGGCCGAGCTGCTCGAGCAGGTCGAACATCGGTTCGTCCACGGCGTCTTCGGAGAAGTTGAGAACCAGCAGGTCACCGCTGATGGCGTGCGCGCCTTCCCGGAACAGGCAGACTGAATGATGGTCGGCATCGAGCAGCAGCCTGGGCAGTCGCGTCACGAGATCGCGAGCAGCCCCGCCACGCGGGCTTCGCACACCGATGACCGTACGCCCTTTGCCAACCGAGTCCCTGAGCGCGGCCAGGTCGGAGGCGGCGGGTAACTCCACCAGGCTCTCGGATTCGTCGCGCGCCGACTCGAACAGCAGTTCGTGACCGCCCGGCCCCGACAGGCTGGTCACCTTCACGGCGGCCGGCGACTGGTCGGGTCGAACGCTGGCCCGCCACTGCCGCCGGCCATGCGGCGGCAGGATCTGCGATGGCGGCGGCGAGAGCAGCCGGTCGAGAAAACCCAGCCAGTTGTGGACCAGATGGTGGCGCTCGACGTGCCCGGCACGCTCGATCCAGCCAATGACGCGATTGTGCCGGACCATCAGGCCCCAGCGCGGCGCGCTCGGAGACGTGGCCAGAATCCAGAAGGCCTCCAGTGAAAGGATGCGCTTGGCCTCCTTGCGGACCGGTTCGAGCTTGTAGACCGCGCGGATGGCACTGCGCACCAGGCGGGCCGAGCAAAGCGCGAGCTTGACCGACAGGCCGGTACGACGCGCCAGGTCATCGGCCAGCCCGGCCTTCAGGGGCGAGTCGACCACCAGGGTGAGCCAGCCGTCCTCGAGCAGCACCGGAATGGCATTGTGGCGCTCCGCCCAGGTCGCCGGAACGCGCGCCGCCACGGCCGGATCGATATCTTCGGCCTTGGGCGTCAGATAGGGCAGATTGGCCTGTGCCGCCAGGCTGAAATCCAGTTCTTCCTGCTCGACGATGCCCAGGTCGACCAGGGCCTGCCCGAAAAAGCCGCCCTGAAGCCGCTGGTGTTCGAGCGCGCGCTCGATATCGGCGTCGTTGATGCGGCCGAGTTCGAGCAGTACGGCGCCGATATTGCGGTTTTCCGGGGCTTCGGGCATGGGCGTGACCTCGCGAAGTCAGGCTTCCAACATAGCAGGATCGAGCTGCCGCTGACTACTTTCTACCCGGCACTGTCTGCCACGCCGCTTCGAGGGATGCCCGGGCTCTCAGGCGCCGGACGGGTCGGCCACCGGCTCCGGGTCCTCGGCTTCCATGCGGAGGTAGCTGTCGAGTTCGTCTCGCACTTCCGGAATGATGTCTTCCACGTGGGTGATACGCATGTAGAAGATCGAGAAGTAGATGACCTTGACCGTGGTCGTCACTCGTTCGAGCACGACCGAACCGAGCTTGCCCAGCCAGATGGCGATCAGCACGGGCAGCCACGAGAAATGCAGCTCGTCGGGCAGGAAACCGGCCTCGACGTTGTTGAACGTCTCGCGCAGGTCGCCGGCGTAGAAGGCCGGGAAGGCATCGCCGACCCAGATGCCGAGCAACACGGCGCCGACGAATAGCACGAAATACACCGGTGCCATGATCGTGCCGACGGCGCGCGCGGCGATGTCGATGCCGAAAACGCCGGCCAGGGTCTCGGGCACGTTGTCCTTGAGCGTTCCCATTCGGCCCACGCTGTCGCGAATGCCGTAGCCGTCGACCGCAGCCGAGGGCAGCAGGTAGTGGTTGAGCAGGTCCCAGACCTCCTCGAGGCCGCGCATGAACAGCCGCACAAGGGCACCTGCCTTGCCGCTGCTGCGTGCCATCGACATCATCCAGGCAACCAGCATGTCGAGCAGCGCGATCTTGCGCGCATTCCAGGCCAGTTCCCTGACGCGGGATTTCGCTTCGTCGGCCGATCTTCTCTCGCCCTTGAGCGCTTCGGTGACTAACCAGCTCTGCCGAAGCTCCTGGCGGGTGTAGTAGAAGAACTTGTAGACGAACATCGCGATCGAGACGAAAAGCAGCAGCAGCCCCGTTCCGTTGGCATCGACGATGAAAGCCGTGATGGCGGAAAAGAACAGGCAGACCATCACCACGCCGTAAATGGCCATGCGCACCCAGGGGCGCAGAATGCCCGGGTCGCGTCCGACGATGGTGAAGGTGTGCTTGAGCAAGTAGCCGAGCTGTTTCAGCCGTTCGCCGAAACCCGGCTTGCGCAAAGTCTGTTGCATGGGGAAAAGGGCTGGTAGAAGTCTGACCCATCCTACGCGATCGGGCCGCGGATTCTGCCACGACATTTCCGTTCGATTGTCTTGAACCGCGCAAGGCCCCTTCCTTCTCGCGCGCGGCTCGTCGGCTCCGTTAGACTGATCAATCACAACCCGCCTGGAATACCTCGCATGGACCACCACGTCACCGGCTTGCGCTGCAGTCTCGAAGGCACTTCATACAAGGCCGGAGAGCTCCATCGCTTGTCCAGGGCCGGCCGGCCGCTGCTGGTCGAGTACGATCTCGATGCCATCGGCAAGGAGGTCGATCGGGACGCAGTGGCCGTGCGGGGCGGCGGTTTCTGGAAATGGCGGGAACTGTTGCCGGTGACCGATTTCGATCGTGTGCCGCGGCTGGGTGAGATCGAC
The DNA here is from genome assembly GCF_042310375.1 of Wenzhouxiangella psychrophila. Taxonomy (NCBI): domain Bacteria; kingdom Pseudomonadati; phylum Pseudomonadota; class Gammaproteobacteria; order Chromatiales; family Wenzhouxiangellaceae; genus Wenzhouxiangella; species Wenzhouxiangella psychrophila. The sequence goes on from NZ_JBHJMQ010000001.1 coordinate 18,364, forward strand.
ACCCCGCTGATCGAAATCGACGGAGCGCCGGGCCTGGTGGTCAAGGACGAAGGCCGGTTGCCCACGGGGTCATTCAAGGCCCGCGGGTTGGCCCTGGCGGTGGCCATGGCCCGCGAACTCGGCCTGGAGAAACTGGCCATGCCTTCGAACGGCAACGCCGGGGCGGCCCTGGCCGCCTATGCCACACGCGCCGGTCTCGATTCACTGGTCTATTGCCCGGCTGATACGCCGCGGATCAACATCGAGGAAACCCGCTTCGCCGGGGCCGAGGTGGTCGAGGTCGACGGCTACATTGACGACTGCGGCAAGCTGCTGGCTGAACGCAGCGAACGGGAAGGCTGGTTCGACGTGTCGACCCTCAAGGAGCCCTATCGTCTGGAGGGCAAGAAGACCATGGGACTGGAGCTCGCCGCCCAGATGGACTGGCGCCTTCCCGACGCGATCTTCTATCCCACCGGCGGTGGCACCGGCCTGATCGGAATGTGGAAGGCTTTTGCCGAAATGAAGTCGCTGGGCTGGATCGAGGGACCCCTGCCGAGGATGTACGCGGTGCAGGCCGAGGGCTGTGCACCCATCGTGCGTGCCTTCGACGCCGGCGAACGGTTCGCGCAGCGGTGGGAATATGCCCACACGATCGCCGCCGGCATTCGGGTGCCGAAGGCGGTGGGCGACTTCCTGATACTCGATGCGGTCCGCGAGTCCGGCGGTTCGGCGATTGCGGTTGCCGAAGACGAGATCGTGGAATCCTGGCGCGAGCTATGCCGCAGCGAGGGCGTTCTTGTGTGTCCCGAGGGCGCGGCCACGCATGCCGCCTGGCGCCGGGCAGTGGCCGGCGGAGACTTGCCCGCCGACGCCCGCGTGGTCTTGTTCAACTGCGCGACCGGTTTGAAGTATCCACTTCCGAACTGAGCCGCTTCAAAGACCGCGATCGGTTTCCAGGTAGACGGCGAAGCTGGCCAGCCAGTGCCCGCCAGCGTAATGTTCGTCGCTGACGCCTGACAGGCCGGCTTCGGCATGCTCGCGCGCCGATGCTTCGAGTGCCCCGCGTCGGTCATCGCCCTCCGGCAGGCCGGCGGCAATCCCCTCGAGCATCCAGGCGCGGGACAGGTTGAGCCCGTCGATATGCGAAAGCTTGCCGTCGGCGCGATCGGTGACGACCGCCACCGGCAGCCAGTCGTCCTTGCCGATTTCGGGCAGGAATGTTTCCAGCCAGGCGGCGAATGCTTCCGCATCCATCACGCGCCGCATCAGGTCGGCTTCGGCCAGGCAAGGAGAGAGGAAATCGTGGCCGGAGGGTTCGTAGTGCAGCGGGCAGTCGCGATCGCCGGCGTAGAACTGTTCGGTGGCCTTCTCCACGACTGAGGCCAGTCGATCGTTACCGACCTGCCGCGCATAGTCGAGGGCGAGGCTGAAGGCGAATGCCGTCTGATCGTGCTCACCGATGCGAATCGGATAGTGCAGCTTCGGAATCCAGTCCACCAGCCGCCGGACCGCGATCTCCTCGACCGGGCGCAGCCATTCCCGCCAGTCATCGGCCTGTTCGTCATCCCACTGGTCAAGCTCGGTGATCAGCTGCAACAGCCAGGCGAGCCCATAGGGCCGCTCGAAGCCGGTCCGGTCCGGATGGGCCATGTAGGCGGCTTCAGCCAGAAGCTTGTTCTCGGTGAGATTGGCGGCCAGTTTGCCGCGCGCCTCGTCGGCGAAGCCGGCATCCGGGAACAGTCGCGTCAGGCGAACCAGCAGCCAGTGTCCGTGCACCGAGGAGTGCCAGTCGAAGCAGCCGTAGAACGCGGGCGTGAGTTCACGGGGCGGACCGACATCGTCGTCGCCGGCCATCACGTGGTGAATCAGGTTGGGATATTCCTGGTCGACGCAATCGAGCGCGAGCGCCGCAAAGCGGCCGGCGGTTTCGGCATCCAGGGACTTTTCCGGCGTACTCGCGTTGGCCGCTGCCATCATCACGGTAGCGAGAAACAGCGTCGGCAGGCAGGAAAGGATTCGCATCTTGACTCCAGGGGGTCGCACATGGGGTCAGCTTAACCCAACCACTCTGGGGCTTTGGGTGGGTTGGTGTCACCGCCCGCGGTGCGGGTCTCGACACTTCAAAAGCTGTTTCGCCCGGCGCTTCGCGCGCTCTTGCGGTGGCTCTTTCAGTGCCTCATCGGCAAACAGCTTGTCGCCCCCGGCCGCCGTGCGGGCTTCGACACTTCAAAGGCGGTTCCGCCCGCCTGCTCCGCAGGCTGATGGCGGGTACCTTTTTTCATGCGCGAAAAAAGGCACGAAAAACGCGCTTAAAAGACAGACGGATTCGACTCAGCAGCCTTCCAGCGGAGTGGCTTCACAGGATTACGACTGGGGCTTCGCTCATGCCCGGCCGTATTCATTGAGGCTTCGATTCAATGCTTGGCGTGGCCCGACCGACTGCCACGACCTCGTTAAACACCAACAGCGGCGCCAAGGCGCCCACACTCGATGCTATGGCTCTTTAGCCTAATCCTGCCCACGCGGTGAAGGAAGTTGGCGTCCTTCGAAGTCGTACCGTTTCGGTGCGGGCTACGCCCGATTCCTGCCGAAGATGCCATTCAATTCGACCGAGCAGGAGCGAAGGCGGAAGCAAAATACTGAAGCCCGCACACCAGCTTGGTCCTGCGGCGCATCCGCAATCTTTTAAGCGCGCTTTTGGTTACTTTTTTCGCGCGAGAAAAAAGTGACTCGCCGAAAGTGCTTGCGAAGCAAGCCGGGCGAAACAGCTTTTGACTTGTCGAGGCTGACAGCCTTGGCGGTAGCAGCACACAACCTAGCAACAGGGAAGTTGATGATCCACCCGCTATCAGCCTGCGGAGCAGGCGGGCGAAAACGATAACCCCTTAAACGAAAAAACCCCGCCATTGGCGGGGCTTTTCGGCAAAACTGCTTGTCGGAAACCCTTACAGGGTCTGGACGTTGGCAGCTTGCGGGCCCTTCGGGCCGTCGGTGACGTCAAAGCTGACCTTGGCGCCTTCGGCCAGGGACTTGAAGCCCGAGCCGTTCAGGGCGCTGAAGTGCACGAACACGTCGGCGCCGCCATCGTCCTGGGAGATGAAACCGAATCCCTTCGCGTCATTGAACCACTTCACTGTTCCGGTTGTGCTGGACATGATGTCTTTTACCTTTCTAAAAATATGATGTACAGGACTCGGCCACACGGCCAGTCCCGGTGATGCTGTAGAGTTCAGATGGTGGAAAATGAGGGGTAAACGGAAGGAATACTTTCAGATTCGACCACTGCTGTGTTCCGCAGCGCTTTGCACTATACGCCCTCTCGGGGTAAATAGCTACAACTATTTCAAGAATTTCGCGCGGCCCTTGTATAAACGACCGTCGGCACCCACCATTGGAGATGCTGGACGGATGGACGTCCGCCTGCCCTCACCGACAGCACCGCTCCCTCCATCGATTCCGTACCGGTAACAGCCCGGCGTCGGGCGTGTGCTGCGTCAATCACTACCGGCCCGGAGGCCGCCCCCGACATGAAAACCCTCTTTATCCGCAACATTCATCCGGAAACGCGCGAAAAAGACCTGCGCGATCTATTCTCCAAGCACGGCACCGTTCGCGGCCTCAAACTGCCGATGGATATCTTCACCCGCCGCTGCAAGGGCATTGCCATGATCGACATGGAAGGCCATGAGGCGCGCGCCGCTCAGGCCGAGCTGGACGGCTCGATGTTCAATGGCCAGCCCCTGCAGGTACGTGAAGAGCGCCCACGCGGCAAGCGCGGCGGCCGCCGCTAGCCGGCTCACTAGAGTTCCCGCAACCGGGGGTGGTAAGCTGATTTGTGGGTTCTTTGGCCCGCGGTAGCAACCATGCCCGGCGAACTGACGCAACTGCTCCACGCCGCCAGCGACGGTGACCAGCCGGCCCTCAACCGGCTGGTGGCCCTGCTTTACGTGGACCTCAAGCAGCTCGCCCACCGCTGTCGGCGGGGAAACGAAGCGCTCGACACGACCAGTCTCGTCCACGAGTGTTACCTGCGCTTTCTCAACAGCGGCGATCTCGCCGTCAACGACCGTGCCCATTTCTTCAATCTGTCCGCCCGTGTCATGCGGCAGTTGCTTTGCGACTACGCGCGCGAGCGCCTGGCCGACAAGCGTGGCGGTGGGGCGCAGCATTTCGAGCTGCGCGAGGACGACGCCAGCGTGCGGGCCGAGGCGGAGCATTTCCTGGCCATCGACCAGGCACTCGAGCTACTGTCCGGGCATGATCCAGACCAGGCCCGGGTGGTGGAATGCCGTTTCTTCGCCGGCCTGACTGAGCAGGAAACCGCCGAAGCCACGGGCCGATCCCTGCGCTCGGTCCAGCGCGACTGGCAACAGGCCCGCGAGTGGCTCAGCCGCCGGCTGGCGTCATGAGCGACGATCCGCTCCAACCCGGCGGTGCCCTGGAGGGACGGCTTTTCGGTCGTTTTCTCCGCGACCTCAGTGAGATTCGCGAACCCCGGCCGGGCGAGCGCATCGGCGCCTGGCGCATCGAGCGCGAGATCGGTCGCGGTGGCAGCGGGGTCGTCTACCTGGCCGAGCGCGCCGATGGCGCTTATTCCCAACAAGTCGCCTTGAAGTGGTTGCGCGGCGACCGGCCGGTTCCCGGTGGTCGCGGCGTGCTGGCCCGGGAACGCGAATTGCTGGCCAGTCTCGACCATCCCAACATCGCGCGCCTGATCGACGGTGGGGAAACCGACGACGGAATGCTGTGGTTCGCCATGGACTTTGTCGACGGCACCACCGTCGATGGCGCTGTCGACTCGATGACGCTGAACGAACGCCTGGAACTCGTGCGGATACTGTGCCGGGCCGTGCACCACGCCCACCGCCGCGGCCTGATCCACGGCGACATCAAGCCGACCAATGTTCTGGTGGACGACCGTGGTCGTCCGCGACTGGTCGACTTCGGTATTTCCCGCATTCGGGGTACCGGCTTCGGCAGCAGCTACGGGCTTACGCCCGACTACGCCAGCCCGGAACAACGGCGCCGAGAAGCGCTCACCACCGCTTCGGATATCTGGCAGCTGGGACGACTGCTCGAAGACCTGGTCGGGAACGAGCCGGTTCCCGCCGACCTCCGTTCGGTCGTCGCCCGCGCGACGGCAGAATCCCCCGAAGACCGCTATGCCTCGGCCGAGGCCATGGGAACGGATATTGCCGACTGGCTCGCCCGCCGACCCGTGACTGCGTACGCAGGGGGCGCGCTCTATCGGCTGCAGCGGATGATCCAGCGCAATGTGCTGCTTTCGGCGGTATCCGCCGTGGCCGTGGCGATCATCGTCGGTGGTGGCGCGTGGATGACGTGGCAGCTGGCCGAAGAACGAGACCGCGCCCGGGCCCAGGCCGATCGCGCGGAAGCCGCCCTGTCTGAAACGGAAACCGCGCTGGCGCGTGCCGAGGCGCTCGGCGAGTTTCTGGGCGATCTGTTCCGGGCCACGCGCCCCGATCGCCCGCGCGAGGAGCTGCCCAGCACCGAGCAGATTCTCGAGCGCGGCGCCGAGCGGGCAATGGATCCCGGCGCCGCCCCGCCGGGCGAGCGTTTCGACATGCTCTCGACCATCGGTCAGGTTTACCGGGCCCGCGGCCGCTACGACGATGCCGCGCCGTTGCTGGAAACCGCGCTGGCGCTGGCCGACGCGGCCGGGTCCCTGTCGGCGCTGGACCGCGCCCGCGCCCGCGAGCGCCTGGCCCGGCTGATGATTGCAGCCGGCGACTCCCTAGACGATGCCGAAGCCTTGCTGATCGAAGCCGAAGGCCTGCTCGCCGGGAAAGCCGACACCTGGGACACGCTCGTGCGCGTGCGCATTACCCGAACCTGGGTCGAGCGCCATCGCGGTCGCCACGACCGGGCGCTCGCCCTGGTGAAGCCGCTGTGGTGGCAGATGCCGCCGCCCGGCGCGATGGATGCCTCGCTTCGGGCAAGCCTCCTCGACAGTCTGGCGGGCCTGCACCGTGCCACCGGGGATCTCGATCGCGCCGCTGCCTTCCGCGATTTGTCGCTGGCTGCCTTTCGCGACACCCAGGGTGAAGCGGGTCAGGGTTATGTGGTCAGCCTGGCCAACAGCGTTGGACTGGAATTCGCCCGCGGCCGCTTCGAAGAAGCCGAGCGGCGAGCGCGCCGGGCGCTGGAGCTCTATGACCGCATCTACGAGGGGCCGGTGGATTATCGCGCCTCGCTCCGGCGTACGCTCGCCCGCGTGCTGCTGGCGGCCGGGGAGATCGACGAAGCCTTCGAAGTCCTGCGAGATTCCGGCGAGGAATATGCGCAGTTCCGGGGCAACGACCCGGACCAATGGCCGCTCTACTACAGCGCGCGCGGGCATTTCCACGTGCGCCTCGGCAACCTCGACAAGGCGGTGGCCGACATGCAGCGCGCGCGCGAACTGATGGCCGAACAGGCCCGGGATTTCGACCGCCGGCTGGTGGTCAGCATCGACATGCTGCTGGCGTGGGCGCGATGCCGGCGCGGTGATGACGGCCAGGCTGTGCTCGATGCAATCGGCGAGGATGTCGAGCTGCTCAACTACCAGCGAGAACGGGCCCAGCTACGCGAAGCCCGGGCGGCCTGTCGCTGGCGCTCCGGCGATCCCGAGGCGGCGCTGGCCCAGCTCGAACCGCTGCTGGTCTCGCCGATTCCGCCCGGCCAACTGGTCGACGGGGCCGATCGCCGTATTCTCGCCGCCGATATCCTCGCCCGGCTCGATCGGGGGGATGAGGCCATCGCCCATCTCGACGAGACCCGGCAGGCCTTCGATGCGCACGGGCTTACCGATCACCCCGTGCTCGATCGTATCGAAAGCCGCGTCGCACGACTGCGGTAACTGGCGCGCGTACAAATCTCCTGGCGGGCCCGGCCGCCCCGATCCGCTCTTCCCCTGAAAGGCGCATAATCACAGGATCGTTTCTGAAAAGGAGACCGATATGCCACGTTATCTTGCTACCCCGCAACGCTTGACCCTACTCGCCGCCGGCCTGCTCGCGTTTCTGGCGTGGCCTGCTATGGCCGGTGACAACGCACTGGTCCGCACTGCGGATGACTCTGCCGTCGAGTGGGGGCCCTGCCCGGACTTCTTCCCGGAGTCTTGCCGGATCGGCGTATTGCACGGCGACCCGGCCGAACCCAACGCTGATATCTTCTTCAAACTGCCGCCCGACACGGCCGTGCCGGCGCATACCCACACCTCCGCCGAGCGCATGGTGCTGGTCTCGGGCCGGATGGAGGTCGACTACGAAGGCCAGGACCCGGTCGTTCTCGAGCCCGGCACGTATGCCTGGGGCCCGCCCGAGCATCCCCATTCGGCCAGGTGCCTCGACGCTGGAGACTGCGTGCTGTTCATCGCTTTCGTCGAGCCGATCGACGCCATGCCGGCTGGCGATCAATGAGCTCCCAGCCGGAGTACCGGGGCCGATGTTTTTGTGGCGCCGTCGAAGTGGTCGCTCGCGGCGAGCCGGCGGCCATGGGTTATTGTCACTGCGAATCCTGTCGGCACTGGTCGGCCGGGCCGGTCAATGCTTTCACCCTGTGGCCGCCCGAAGCGGTTGAAGTGGTGCGTGGCGAGGATCAACTGGCCGAGTACAGCAAGACGCCGGCCAGCGTTCGGCAGTGGTGCGGGCACTGCGGCGGTCATGTGCTCACCCGCCACCCGAAACTGGGCCTGATTGATATCTACGCCGCCCTGCTGCCGGAGCTGGGTTTCCAGCCGGGGGTGCATGTGCACTACCAGGAAGCGGTGCTGAGAATCCATGACGGCCTGCCCAAGCAGCGCGATGTGCCGTCGGAACTCGGCGGCTCGGGCGAGTTGGTGGCTGAATAGTCAATTTTCTGGCGGGCCGGGCAGAAAAGAGGCGTTTCCCTGGATGGATGCCTTGAACCAGGGAGTAACCGGTCATGCAAAGATTTCTGATTCTGCTGTTCGGGATAGCCGCCTATCTCGTTTTCCTGCCCACGTTCCTGTACTTGATCGCCTTTGTCGGCAATCTACAGACCACTGCGCTGGTCGAGACCATACCGGCCCTGACCTGGCTGGTGCCGCAGTCGGTCAGCTATGGCCGTGAAACCGGACCGGTTGGCCTGGCGGTCGTCATCAACCTGGCGCTGATCGCCCTGTTCGGCCTCCAGCACAGCGTGATGGCGCGCTCGGGCTTCAAGGACTGGCTCAAGAAGATGCTGCCGGCGTCGGCCGAGCGCAGCGTTTACGTCCTGATATCGAGCCTGCTGCTGATCCTGCTGTTCTGGCAATGGCGGCCGATGGGGCCGGTCATCTGGTCGGTGGAATCCGGAGCCGGTCAGGCCATGCTGTGGACGCTGTTCGCGGTGGGATTCGGCATTACTTTCATCTCGACGTACTTGATCGATCACTTCGACCTGTTCGGTCTCAAACAGATATGGAGCCAGTTCCGTGGCCGGAAAGCGCAGCCGCCGCGGTTCGTAACACCGCTTTTCTACCGGATCGTCCGCCACCCGCTGTATCTCGGGTTCCTGATCGCGTTCTGGACGGTACCGCATGTCACGCTGGGCCATGTGCTGTTTGCCGGCGGCATGACGGTCTATATTCTCATCGGCATCCAGCTCGAAGAGCGCGACCTGGTGCGCTACCTCGGCAAGGACTACCAGCGCTACCAGAAGCAGGTACCGCAACTCGTTCCCGTGCCTGGAAAGGCCTGGCGCGACGACGAGACCCTGGAAGGCGCCGGTGATCGTGCATAGCAGAGCGGCTGTGGCACGGAAATCGGGCGTAAACTGGCATCGTTCAGGATCGGTTCTGCGCAGGGCCGACTTCATGCCGGGCCCCGCGCAATTGCCACCCAGGTTGGAACGGAGGTGCCACCATGACTGATCTCAAAAGCCCACGCTTCGCGCGTCGAAGCATCCTGACGCTGCTAGGTTCCCTCGGCCTGGTGCTCGTTCTGATTGCGCCAGTTGCCGCCCAGCATGAAATGCACGATGAGGCCCCGGTGGGCGTCGAAGAATCGATCGGGACGGTTGATTTCCGGGCCGATTGCACCGATGAAGCCCGGGCGGCGTTCGACCGCGCCCTGGCGCTGATGCACCACATGATGTACGAACAGGCGCGCGGCGAGTTCGAAGCGATCGCAGACGCCCAACCGGATTGCGCCATGGCGCACTGGGGCATCGCCACCACACTGTTCCAGCCCTTGTGGGGCACCACGCCCTCGAGTGAAGCGATCGAGCGGGGGCGAAACGCGGTCGAGCGCGCCCACCAGGCGGTTGACAGTGAGCGCGAGCAGCGCTTGATCGAGGCCACCGCCGCGTTCTTCGAACCCGAAACCGATAAGCTCCGGGACCGGCTCCCGGGCTGGATCGAGGCCATCGCCGAAGCCTTCCGCGCCCATCCCGACGATCTCGACATCGCGGCGCTGTACGGGCTGTCACTGTTGACCGAGGCGCAACGGGCCGACAATGCCGCCGCGCTGCACGACGAGGCGGAATCGGTACTGGCCGAAGTCTGGCGGCAGGAGCCGACGCACCCCGGCGCGGTTCACTACACCATCCACGCCACCGATGCCGACGGCCGGGCGGAAAATGCCCTGGACATCGTCGCCTCCTATGGCGAGATCGCACCCAATGTGCCGCATGCCCTGCACATGCCGTCGCACATCTACGTCCGGCTCGGCGACTGGCCGGCAGTGGTCGATTGGAACGAGCGCTCGGCCGAGGCCGCGCTTGAACATCAGGCTGATGGCGCGCTGTCCTTTCACTATATTCACGCCATCGACTACCTGGTCTACGGTCATTTGCAGCGTGGCGAGGATTCACGGGCGAAGTCGATCCGCGATGCGGCATGGGAGAAACATCCACACCAGGGCAACTTTCCCGGCGCCTTTCACCTCGCGGCCGTTCCGGCGCGACTGGCCGTGGAGCGGCGCGACTGGCAAACCGCGGCCGCCATCGAGCCGCGAGTGCCCGACTATATCGCCTGGGATGACTTTTACTGGCCGGAGGGCATGAGTTGGTTCGCCCGAGGGCTGGGTGCGGTTCATGTTGGCGACCTGGAGGCGGCCCGGGAGGCCCGGCGCCGGCTTGCCAGACTGGCCGAAGAGGCTGAATCGGCCGCCGATGCGCGATTTTCGGTCTACATCGAGGTCGACCGCCGCATTCTGGATGGATTCATCGCGCATGCCGAGGGCGATGCCGAGCGCGCGCTTGAACTGATGCGATCGGCCGGCGAACTGGAGTCGTCGGTCGAGAAACATCCGGTGACGCCGGGGGCGCTCTACCCGCCCTACGAGGCACTGGGTGAACTGTTACTGGCCCTGGACCGGCCCGATGAAGCCCTGGCTGAATTCGAGCGCTCCGACAAGGATTGGCCGGGGCGCTACAACACCCTGATCGGGGCGGTCCGTGCTGCCAGAGCCGGTGATGATCGGGATGCAGCTCAGCGCTGGGCCGAAAGGCTGCTCGAAGTGGCACCGGCGGCTGAACGCAGGAGCATTCACCCGGTGCGGAAACTGGCCGGCGGAGACTAAGCCGGGTACTTCAGTTCCCGGTATATTCGGCCAGCCAGTCGTCGTCGGAGCCTTCGTTGATGTCCTCGAACATGAAGGTCGACAGGTAACGCTCGCCGGTATCCGGCAGCATGGCCAGGATGCTTTCGCCCTCCTCGGCCTTCTCCGCGACTTTCAGCGCGGCGGCCACGGTGCCGCCGCCGGAGATGCCGGTGAAGATGCCTTCATTGCTGGCCAGGGCCAGTGCGGTGTCGCGCGCTTCCTCGTCGGTGACCGGCACGATCTCGTCGGCGACTTCGAGCTTCAACACCTTGGGCAGGAAGTCCGGGGTCCAGCCCTGGATCTTGTGTGCCTGCCATTCCTTGCCGGCCATCAGCTGCGCCTGGTCCGGTTCGGTGGCGATGATCCGGATATCGGGCCGCGCCAGCTTGAGCATCTCACCCGTTCCGGTCATGGTGCCGCCGGTGCCCCAGCCGGTTACGAAATAATCCAGGCGTCGTCCGGCGAAATCGCGCAGGATTTCCGGCCCCGTGGTGTTGCGGTGATAGGCGGGGTTGGCTTCGTTCTCGAACTGTCGCGCCAGGAACCAGCCGTGCTTGTCGGCCAGCTCTTTGGCCTTGCGGACCATGCCGGTGCCCTTCTCTTCCTTGGGGGTGAGGATGAGTTTCGCACCGAGCGCGCGCATCAACTTGCGCCGCTCGATCGAAAAGGTCTCGACCATCACGGCGACGAAGGGATAGCCCTTGGCCGCGCATACCATGGCCAGGGCGATACCGGTATTGCCCGAGGTCGCCTCGACCACGGTCTGGCCGGGTTTGAGGTCCCCGCGCTGCTCGGCGTCCTCGATGATGCCGATGGCCAAACGGTCCTTGACCGAGGAGAGCGGGTTGAAGAACTCGGCCTTGACGTAGAAATCGACATGCTTCGGGGCAAGTCGATTGATGCGCACCACCGGTGTTCGGCCGATGGTCTGGAGAATGTTGTCGTGGATCATGTTCGGGCCTCCCGCTTTCGGGTGTAGACGCTTTGACAGCGAACGTCGGAAGTCATTGTCCAAATGTTTTAACCTTAGCTTACACTTTGGCCGGGAACGCCGGAGTGAACAATACGTGGAAGCCGAAGCGCTAGAACTCGAGCAGGTTGGCGTCGGCACGCTCGCATATGTCGATCTGACGGTGGCACCGGGGGAGATCGTGTGCCTGTCCGGGCCGTCGGGTTCGGGCAAGACGCGACTGCTGCGTGCCGTCGCCGATCTCGAGCCGCATGCCGGCTGTATCCGCCTGGGCGAGATCGAACAGGACGCCATGCCCGCCCACGAGTGGCGCCGCGCCGTCATGCTCGTGCCGTCCGAGAGCCAGTGGTGGCACGAGCGGGTCGGTGCGCACTTCGCCCGGCCCATGAAGGAAGCACTGGCCGAGCTGGGCTTCGAGGCCGGCGTCGAGGACTGGCCGGTTATGCGCCTTTCCTCGGGGGAGAAGCAGCGCCTGGCGCTGGTGCGTGCCCTGTCGACGGGGCCGCGCGCCCTGCTTCTGGACGAACCCACGGCCAATCTAGATGACGACAGCGCAGAGCGGGTCGAGGCCTGGCTGACGCGGCTGATTCGCGAGCATCACATGCCGACCCTGTGGGTGGCGCACAGCATCGCGCAGATCGAGCGCGTTGCCGACCGGCATTTTCGGGTGGCCGGTTCACGGCTGAAGGTGGCGGCATGAGTAGCGTGATTGATCTCAGTTGGTGGCAACTGGCCCTGGCGGCCGTGCTGGTGCTGGCCCTTGCCGGCAGCATGTGGTTGACCCGCCTGGGCCTGAGTGGCTCATTGCTGGTTTCCGCGGGTCGAACCGTGGTGCAACTGGCCCTGGTCGGCCTGGTACTCGAGGCCCTGTTCGCCGTCGGCGCCCTGGGCTGGATCGCGCTGATGGCGCTGGTCATGCTGTTGCTCGCCGGGCGCGAGGTAATGGCGCGCCAGAAGTACCGACTGATCGGCGGCTGGGCTTTCGGTATCGGCACCGTTTCGATGTTCGTCTCGGCGTTCACCGTCACCGTCCTCACGCTGGTGGTGGTGATCGGGCCCGATCCCTGGTACTCGCCGCAGTACGCCATTCCCCTGCTGGGCATGCTGCTGGGCAACACCATGACCGGCGTGGCGCTGAGCCTGGACCGGCTGACCGAGTCGGCCTGGCGTGAGCGTATGTTGATCGAGCACCGGCTGCTGCTGGGTGAAACCTGGCTGGAGGCCATTTCCGAAATTCGCCGCAACGCCATGCGCTCGGGCATGATCCCCATCATCAACGCCATGGCCGCGGCCGGCCTGGTCAGCCTTCCCGGCATGATGACCGGCCAGATCCTGGCCGGCAGCCCGCCGGCGCTGGCGGTCAAGTACCAGATCCTGATCATGTTCACCATCGCAGCCGGCACCGGTTTCGGCACCATGGTCGCGGTCTCGCTCGGCAGCCGGCGCCTGTTCGATGCTCGTGAGCGCCTGCGCATCGATCGCTTGTCGGGCGGAACCTAGAGTCGGTCCAAAGAAACCCGCTCGAAGTGCGACTCGGGTTGGACTTGAGACGCCGGCGAGTATAGCCTTGCACTCTGGACGAAAGAGGGAGTTCGGACAAGCGATGGGTCACCCGGTTGCACGGATTCGGGGGCGATGAGGGCGTTTTCCTTGAGGGGACGATACGGCCTCGGGTGGTGTGCGCTTGCCGTCATCATCCTTGCCGTCGATTTCGCGTCGGCCCAGCCGGCCGGCAATTCTTTCATCGAACTCCCCGCCGAGGGCGTGGTGGCGGACGTCAAGCAGTATGCCCTGACGAGACCCGACCCGGATGGCGAGCTCGAAGCGGCCGCGCTGCTGCGGTCCGATGCCGGCTTCGTTCCCTTCGATCCGGGGCTGAATGAAGACGCGCCGCCGACCTGGCTGAAGTTCCACGTGGTCGCGCCGGAGTCGTCGAACGGGCGCTACGTGCTGCGCGTGGCCCGGCGCTTTTTTCGCGAATTCGATCTTTATACCGTCAGCCCCGACGGACCGATCGAAGTCCGGCGCGCCAACACCCACACCGCTGTCGATGCCGAGACCGTTGGGCGTCAGTATGTGTTCGACCTTGCCTTGCCGACCGACGAGCGCACGGCTTTTCTGATCCATGTGGACACGATCCAGTCCAGCCTTCAGCCGGTCGAGCTGTGGATTCAGGACGAATTAAGCTTCAGCCGGACGCAGAGCCGGCCCTACCTTTTGTTCGGGCTGGTTTTCGGGATCCTGCTGGCGCTGATCATCCAGAACCTGGTGCTCTATCTCAACCTGCGCCTGGCCGGCCATCTCTACTACGTCATTGCCACGCTCAGCCTGCTGGTGATGCTGGGCTTCGATTCAGGGTTGCTGCAGAACTTCCTGTTGCCCGAGGCGCTGCAGCCCTACGTGATTCGGCTCAACATTCTCTTCGCCGCCCTGTTCGCCATTTCCACCATCCTGTTCTTCCGGTTCTTCGTGCGCGCGGAGCGCAGCATTCCTCGATTGGCGAAAGTCTTCAAGGTCGGGATCGTAGTGTTGCTCATTCTCGGCATCAGCCAGATCTTCGTACCGAACTCGATCTTCTTTCAGGTTGCGATGCCCGTCCAGTTCGTCTCGACCTTCCTTTACCTGCTGCTGATACCGGGTTCCATCATTGCAGCGCGAAAAGGGGTCATCGAAGGCTGGATCTTCCTGGTGGCCTGGAGCATTTATTTGTTCAACGGCATCGCGCGGAGCCTGATGTCGCTGGATGTGTTCGAGCGTATCACCGTGCTCGAGTACCTGCTGTATGGCTGCGCCGTGATCGAGGCCACCATCCTGGCGCTGGGCCTGGCCTATCGCGTGCGCCAACTTTACCGGCGGCACGACGAAGCCCTGCGCGAGCAGCACCGCGCGGCAAGACTGGCCAACCTGGATCCCCTGACCGAAGCCTACAATCGCCGCTTCCTGCAGACCTATCTCGAAGGCGTCGTGCCCGAATCGTCCACGGACTCCTTCGATCGGGCGGTGCTGATTCTCGATCTGGACAACTTCAAGGAAACCAACGACGAGTACGGTCACGCCGCCGGCGATATGGTGCTGCGTGAACTCGTCAAGCGTTGCCGGCGGGCCTTGCGCGAAGGCGATGTCATCTGCCGGCTCGGCGGCGATGAATTCGTGATCGTCCTCTCCGACCAGGCCGATCGCAACGGCCTGCAGGTTTCGCGGCGCATACTCGACGAGGTCGCCGGCAGGCCGTTCCTGTTCGAGGGAGCCACCATGCCGGTGACCACCAGCATCGGCGTGGTGTCGAGCATTTCGCCCAAGTGCGGCGTCAGTGACATCCTGCGCATGGCCGACCAGGCGCTCTACCAGGCCAAGCAGGCCGGCCGCAATCGTGCCGTGCTGTTCGATCCTGACAAGGCGACCCCCTTCCGCCACGGCCCTTCCCGCGAGCCCCTGAGATACGAGACATGAAACAAGAACAGATCACGATCATCGGCGGCGGCGTCTCCGGCCTCTATGCCGCCTGGCGGCTGTTGAAAGCCGGCCACGATCCCTCGAAGCTCGCCGTGCTGGAAGCCACCGACCGCCTCGGTGGGCGGCTCTGGTCGCTGCGCATGCAGCCCGACAGCACGCTGCCGGCCGAACTCGGCGGCATGTTCTTCAATGACCAGCAGCGTTTCGTCTACGGCCTGTGTACCCGGGCCTTCGATCTGCCGAAGGAAACCGTCAAGCCGCAGCCCGATTTCGCCTGGATGCGCGCGACGCGCTTCCGGATCGAGGATTTCGACGATTCCGAGACTTTGCCTTACAACCTGTCTTCGGATGAACAGGGTCTGAGCTATTATCAACTGCTCGACCTGGCCTGCACCCGAATCGCGCCCGACATCAAGCATCTGTGGCCGAGAAACCCCGACGGCACGCGCGAGCAGACGCTGGAATATCTCAGAAACCACGAAATCGAGGGCCGGCCCCTGTGGCGCTGGGGATTCTGGAATCTACTTGCCCGCGCGATCAGCAACGAAGCCTGGCTGGCGCTGCGCGGCATGCTCAGTTCCAACGCGGAACTGGCCAACTGGAACGCCTTCGACGCCATGGTCTCGATCGTGGTCGAACAAAGCGGCAAGTGGTACCGGCTGACCCACGGCTATCAGCACTTGCCCGAGCAGCTCGCGGCTGAGCTGGGCGAGGCCGGCGAGGAGTGCCGAAATGTCCGAAGCAACCAAGAGTTTTTTGACCAAGCTGGCCGAGGATCCCGAGTTGCGTGAAAGCTTCAAGGCGGATCCGAAAAAAGTCATGGACGAGCACGACGTGCCTGCCGATCACCAGGAAATGATCCTCAAGGGCGACAAGCAGGGCGTGATGGAAGCCGCGGGCGCCCAGGATATTGACTCCGATCTGCTCATCTTCTGATCGATCACGTATTGGCCGTCTGAGCGTTGTCGGCACCGGCATACGCCCGGGCGGCCATCTCACCCGAGAGGCGCAGCATGTCATCGCCGCCGCCGACTGTGTCTTCACGGTTGTCGACGGTCTGACCCTCGAGCGCCTGCGTGAAATCAATGCCGTCATTGAATCACTGCAGGACAGCTATGCCGTCGGTCGGCAGCGTGACGACAGTTATGCCGAGATGGTGCAGCGCATTCTTGCCCCGCTCGAGGACGGCCGGCATGTCTGCGCCGCCTTCTATGGCCATCCCGGGGTATTCGTCTGGCCGGCCCACGAGGCCGTGCGCCGGGCGCGCGCGGCCGGCTACCGCGCCGTGATGTATCCCGGCATCTCGGCCGAGGACTGCCTGTTTGCCGACCTCGGCCTCGACCCGGCCCTACATGGCTGCCAGAGTTTCGAGGCGACCGACTTCCTGCTCCATGCGCGCCGCTTCGACCCGACGGCGGCGCTGATCCTGTGGCAGCCGATCACGCTCGGCGATCTCGGCCGCAACGTATTCGATTTCGACCCCGAGTGGGTGCGCGTGCTCGCCGAGGTGCTGGTCGAAGACTATCCGGCCGACCACCCGGTGACGATCTATGAGGCAGCCGTGTTTCCGCTCGATGCGCCTCGCATCGAGCAAGTGCCGTTGAACCGCCTGCACGAGGCACACTTCACGCAGGTTTCAACGCTCTACCTGCCGCCGGCATCGGGGCCGATGTTGAGCGCAGAACGGCTCGAGCGCCTGGGTGTTCGTGAATCGGACCTGGCTCTCGGCGCCTATCAGCAATACCGCCGGCGGGAAGGCTAAAGCAGCCAGAGAATCGGCAAACGCGCCAGTACCGCGACGCCCATGCGTTTGAGCACACTGGTGTGCGGCTCGTGTTCGTGACGGAGGGCGCCCGAATCAGTCCGCTCGATCCAGTACAGTCCGCCATGGCCGTCAAGGTGGACCGAGTAAGCACGCTGCGGCACTTCCTCGGCAAAGGTCACGGCCATTTGCTCGGCCAGTTCCGCGTTGTCGATCAACAGGCCCATCTCGGTGTTGAGCCTGGCCGAACGCGGGTCGAAATTGAACGAGCCGACGAAAACGCGCTCGCCGTCGACAGCGAAGGTCTTGGCGTGCAGGCTCGAGCCCGAGCTGCCCAGCGGTCCCTTGCCGCGCATCCGTTCCTGTCCCGAAAGCCGTTGCATTTCGTAGAGCTTTACCCCGGCCTTCAGTAGCCGCTTGCGGAAACGGCTGTAGCCTGAATGAACAGCAGCCACATCGGTCGCCTCCAGGGAGTTGGTCAGCACCGTGACTTCCACGCCGCTTTCGGCCAGTTCGGTAAACAGTTTCGCGCCGTTGCGCGTCGGCACGAAGTAAGGCGAGACCACGTAGATGCGCTTGCCCGGCAGCCCGATGGTTTCCTGCAACTGCTCGCTCAGCGGCCCCCTCGGCCCGGGCTTGTCGAGGATTTTGTGCGGATCATCGCTGACAAGCTTCGCCCGCCCCCACAACATGGCCAGCCGACCGTCGAGGAACTGATCGACGAAGGCCGAATTCTCGAAATTGTCCAGATAGGCAATCGCTCGCTTGTCGTCTTTCAGTTCGGCGGCTTCCCGGCGCAGCCGCCGGCCCGGATTATCCTCCGGCAGCGCGACCAGGGATTCGATCGGCCAGGCGGACTCGCTGTTCCAGTAGCGGTCGAAATCCTCCGAGACGTCCCCGACAACCTGGCCCACGGTCAATACGTCTACGTCGGCAAACAGCAAGCCGGTTCCGGCGGCGAAGTACTCGTCGGCGATGTTGCGCCCACCAACGATGGTGGCCCGGTTGTCGGCGGTGAAGGACTTGTTGTGCATGCGCCGGTTGACGCGGCGAAAATCGGTCAGGTAATTGACCCAGCGCGGCCAGCGCAGGGCGAAGGGGTTGAACAGGCGGACCTCGATGTTCTGGTGGCCGGCCAGGACCACGAGCTTGTTGTCCAGGCCCTCGATGCCGTTGTCATCGAGCAGCAGGCGCACGCGCACACCGCGGTCGGCCGCCTCGAGCAGCGCGTGCAGCATCAGCGTACCGGTCAGGTCATCGCCCCAGATGTAGTACTGGATGTCGAGCGTTCGTTCGGCCGCCTGGGTGAGCAGGTAACGTGCGGCGAAAGCGTCGAGCGGGTCGTACAGCGGGTGGACGCCGCTCTTGCCGGGATGATCGCTGATCTGCTCGCCAAGCGACCGGCCCAGCCGCGTCTCGCGCGCCGTTTCAGCAGGCAGCGCATCGGAACGGGCCGCGCCGGGGTATTCAGGCAGCCGGGGCCAGAACATCCCGATCAACCCGGCAATGACCGCTGCTGCCACCAGGCGCCGCCATGGGAAACCAGCGCGTTGTGTGGGGCTTGCATTCATTCATGAACCAAGCTTGTTGACGCTTTTCGGGATTTGCAAGCCGGCAGTCCCTCCGCATGGGTATGCAGTCTCCAACTTTCCGTCGGGGTGGCGTAGACTCCTTTACTGTAGCGCCCGACGGCGTTCAACGGGAGATCAATAATGAGCAGCGAAGACAGAAAGGCATTCATCGAGCGACTCAAGTCCAACCTCGACGAGCTCGACCACAAGATCGAAGAATTCGAAGGTCGGACCGAGGAAGTCAGTTCGAAGGCACGCGAGGAATACCATGAGCGCCTGGCCGAACTGCGGAGCAGACGCAAGGACCTGGCCAACAAGCTCGACGAGGTTCGTGCGGGCGGCGAGTTGCAGTGGAACAAGCTCAAGCGCGAAGCCGAGCACACCTGGGATGCACTGCAGAACTCGTTCAACTACTTCAAATCGCACTTCAAGTAGCGGCCATGCCTTACGAGCGCAACGCCGACCTGCCCGATTCGGTGACCGACAACCTGCCGCAGGGTGCCCAGACCATCTATCGCAAGGCTTTCAACTCGGCGTGGGAGGAATACAGCGACGAGTCCGATCGTGAGGGCATAGCGCATCGCGTGGCCTGGTCGGCGGTCAAGGAGTCCTACGAAAAGGACGAGGACGGCGCCTGGGTCAGGATCGAAGACTGAGCCGGGGCCACGCGCCCCGCACGAGGAAATGAAATGACAAGCAATCCGATATCACGAGCGGCCCTGGCGTCGCTGGTCTTGCTGACGCTGTCGGCTTTCAGCGCCGACGCCATGGCCGCCGAACAGGGCCGGACAATCACTTCAGCCGACCGCGCGGTACTCTCGTCGCGCGAACGGGTCGAGCCGGAAAACGCCATGCTGACCGACCGGCTCGAGGGCCTGCTGCCGGGCCTGATGGAAGAGACCGGCATCGACATGTGGCTGGTGCTCAATCGCGAATATGCCGAAGATCCGGTCTACTTCACCCTCGTGCCGCAGCCGAGCTTTGCCGCGCGACGCACCACCATGCTTGTCTTTCACCGGCACGAAGACGGTTCGGTCGACCGCCTGACCGTCAATCGCTATCCATTGGGCGACCCCTATGAGTCCGCCTGGGAAGGCGGCTCGCTGGATGAACAATGGCAGGCGCTGGCCGAACTCATCGTCGAGCGCGATCCAGAACGCATCGGCATCAATACCTCCGCCACGTGGCCGGAGGCCGACGGCCTCACCCACGGCCTGCACGAGAAGCTCGTGGCTGCCCTGCCCGGCGATTTCCACGATCGCCTGGTTCCCGCCGAGGATTTGGTGGTGCGCTGGCTCGAGACACGCAGCGAGCGTGAGCTGGCGGTGTATCCGCACGCCGTCTCGATTGCCCGCGGCGTGATTGCCGAGGCCTTTTCCGGCCGTGTCATCACACCCGGCGTGACGCATACCGACGACGTTGCCTGGTTCATTCGCCAGCGTTTCGAACAGCTCGGACTGGAACCGTGGTTCATGCCCTACGTCAACATCCAGCGCCCCGGCGAGGACTGCGGCGAGGACGACGCCTTCTGCGGCATCACCGGCACCATAAGGCCGGGCGATGTCCTGCATACCGATGTCGGCATCTGCTATCTCAAGCTGTGTACCGACACCCAGGAGATGGCTTACGTGCTCGAAGCCGGTGAGAGCGAGGTCCCGCAGGGCCTGGTCGATGCCCTGGCCGAGGGCAATCGCTGGCAGGATCTGCTCACCGAGGAGTTCGTCACGGGCAGGACCGGTAACGAGATTCTCGCCGCCGCGCAGGACGCCATGGCCGACGAACCCTGGTCATTCAATATCTATACCCATCCCATCGGCTTTGTCGGCCACGGACCCGGACCGACGATCGGCATGTGGGACCTGCCCGGCGAAGTGGCCAATACCGGCGACTGGCCCCTGCACGAAAACACGGCCTATGCCATCGAGGGTGGCATCATGACGCCGGTGCCGGAGTGGGACGACCAGTTCGTCAACATCAAGCTCGAGCAGACCGCCGTGTTCGACGGCGAGCGGGTGATCTACCTGGCCGGCCGCCAGACCGAGTGGCACCGGGTGCAGTAGCGCGCCTGATTGTTCAGCGCAGCCAGCGGCGCAGGCTGCGATAGACCTCGGGGTGGTGCAGCAATCCCCAATGGCCTGCGCCGGTCACGATCCGGCGGTGTTCTTCCGGAATCTTCAGAGCCTGTTCCGGGTCGGGATGCCGGCCCAGGGCGCTGTCGACGGGTACCAGTTCATCGCCGAGAAAACCACCGGCCAGGCCGCTGGCTCGCGTCCGGGCGGTTGCGGCGATGGCGTACTCCTCGACCCCGGCATCCAGAACCGCCAGGCCGCCGTGACGCAGGTCCGTGATGCCCGCGCTGCGGATGCCGCCGAGCCGCATGAACGGCGCGCTGTACGGGCTCATTCCCAGCAGGGATTCGAAGCGATGACCTGCTCGCTCGAGTGGTGCGCCGTGGTGCGGCGTGCCCAGGTAGACCACGCGATCCAGCGATCCGGGCCAGCGAAGATCCTGGTCCATGCCATGATCGAGCGCGCTCCGGGTCACCAGGCCGCCCATGCTGTGCGCCAGGATCGTGATGGACTCGACCGGTACCGGCCAGCGCTCGACCAGCGCCTCGAGCAAGGCCGCGAAGTCGTTGCCGTTTTCCCTCACGCGCCGGCCCGAGTTGTAGTGCAGGTACAGCGGCGTGTAGCCGAGGGCCGAACCAAGACGGGCGGGCAGGCCCGGTCGGCGTTCGCCGTTTTGACCCGCCCTTTCCCAATGCAGGTCGTTCATGCACAGGCCGTGGATGGCAATCAGCAGCCTTCCGGTGGGCCCTTCGATGTGCTCCGCCAGCGCCGATTGCTCGAGTACCAGCGGCTCACCACCCAGCCGGAACGACATGGGAATGGCCAGCGGATTATCGCTGGCGTCCAGATGGTCGCCCAGAACGCCGTTGAGCACGGCAAGCCAGTGCTCCCGGATCCCGGATGCGCCCGCGCGCGGCTGTCGGGCCACGAGTGGCGACGCAACGGCATTGATTGACGCGCCGACCGCGGCATTGACGCCGCGCACGCTGCGGTAGACCAGGCCGGTGATGCCGCGCGAGCGCGCTTGCACCGGCGGGCCCAGGGGCAGGGCCGCACGGGCAATGGTGGCGTGCAGGTGCTCGACCAGGTGGCTGGTGCCCGCCACGCCGTCGACCGCCAGCCGGGCAAGACCGTGGAAGTCGGAGGCGTAGAGGTGTCGGTAGGGGGTCAAACGGCTTTCCTTCTGGGCAGGCGTCGGTATCTTGGACTCCCGGCGGTGTATTTGGTTGCCACGGGCTCCCTGATGACTTTTATGTGCGAAGTTGGGTAGAATACGCGGCCAGCCTGATCCCGTGGGGCCGTAGCTCAGTTGGGAGAGCGCAGCATTCGCATTGCTGAGGTCAGGGGTTCGACTCCCCTCGGCTCCACCACTTTATCCAATCCTTCTATTTCTCCTGTCCCGGACTGGTCCGCGGTCGTTGGATGTAGTCGCCCTGGATGAAGTCCACGCCGGCCTGCCAGAACTCGATGACCTGTTCCTCGCGGTCGACCTCGGGCATGATCACGGCCTGGTCGGCGCTGTGGGCCTGCTTGATGAAGGCCGTGAAATCACCGGACAGTTCCGGACGCTCTTTCATGCTTTCGGCAAACTCGGGGGCCATTCGCAGGTAATCGATCGCTGAATCCCCGGCCGGCCGGTGATCGAGATGGTCCGCGTTGATGCCGCTCAGGCCGATACGGATTCCCAGGTTGGATAGGGCCTCTGCGGCCCGGCGTGTTTCGCCGGCGCGGTTCTCGAGGTCGAAAATCTCGAATTCGGCGATCACGCGCGGCCCGACTTGTGGATGACGGTCGCACACGCGCCTGAGCCAGCTCAACATGGGCTCGGAAAGGGCTTCGGGAGAGACGTTCACGAGAAGCCGCAGTGCCGGCGCATCGTCCGCCGCAGTGGCCAGGTAGTGCACGCTTCGTCGCAGGGTCCAGCGCTGCAGGGCGCCGATCAGTTCGTGACGCCGGGCCACACCCAGGAAATGCCGGGCCGGGATGAGTTTGCCGGAGTTGCTGATCAGCCGCGCCCAGACCTGGTAATAAAGGGACAGATCGTCACTGGCGGCCAGCAGCGGCTGGAAGACCATTCGCAGTCGGTTCGACTGCAAGGCGCGCTGAATTTGCCCGGCGAGTTGCCGTTCGCTGCCCAGCTCCTCGCGCGGGGCTTCCACCGGCCGGAACAGGCGGTACTGGTTCTCTCCTCTTTCCGACAACTGCTCGGCCAGGTGCATGGCGTCGAGCAGCGCTTCCTCAGCGCCGCGTACGCGACGGTCGAACCAGCACAGGCCGATACTGAAACTCGCCGTCAACCAGCGTGACCCGATCGGGTACTCCGCCTCGGTGAGCTTGTGCAGCATGTCGGCAGCCCACTGCTCGATATCGCGTTCGCCGTCGCCCGGCCAAAGCACACCCACCAGGCTGCTGTCGGCCAGGCGCAGGAAGATATCGTGATCGGCAAGATTCTCGAGCGCTCTTTCTTCGATCAGGCCGTTGACGGTTTCCAGTCCGCCGAAGCCGAAGTGGTCGCGACACTCGCGCCAGTTGTTGAGGTAGATGCAGGCGACGCCGTGCGGATTTTGCTGTGGGTCGTTGATGAATTGACGATAGCGGTGCTCGGCATAACGCAGGAACTTTTGCCGCGCTCCCCGCGTTCCGGCATGGGCGTCGATCAGCCGCGCGGTGCCGACGCGCTCGGGCTGCGCTTTTGCGCCCTCCCGTTCAGTCGGATCGGTCAATGCTGAGACCTTCCGGTGCGTCGTCGGTGCTTCTATCCCGCGAGGTGCGAATGGCCAGGCCCAGATCGTTGCGCGAGTCGGCGTGCTCCATCGCCTGCTCTTCGCTGATCCTGCCTTCCTTGTAGAGCCTGAGCAGCGCCTGGTCGAAGGTCTGCATGCCGGCTTGCCCGCCTTCTTTCATGGCTTCCTTGATGCTGTCGATGTCGTTTTTCAGGATCAGGTCGGCAACGTAGGGCGTGCGGATCAGAATCTCGACGGCTGGCACCCGCTGGCCGTCGGTGGACGGCACCAGGCGCTGGCTGACGATCGCGCGCAGGTGTTCCGACAGATCGACGAAAAGCTGATGGTGCGCGGACTCGGGAAAGAAGTTGATAATTCGATCCAGCGTCTGGTTGGCGTTGTTGGCATGCAGGGTCGACAGGCACAAGTGTCCCGTCTCTGCATAACTGATGGCGTGCTTCATCGTCTCCCGGTCGCGGATCTCGCCGATCAGGATCACGTCGGGCGCCTCGCGCATGGCGTTCTTCAGGGCATTGGAATAACTCAGCGTGTCCAGGCCGAGTTCGCGCTGGTCGACGATCGATTTCTTGTGCTGGTGGAGGAACTCGATCGGCTCCTCGATCGTGAGGATGTGCCCCGTCTTGTGCTGGTTGCGGTGATCGATCATCGACGCCAGGGTCGTCGACTTGCCCGAGCCGGTCGCCCCGACGACCAGGATCAGGCCGCGCGGCTCCATGATCAGGTCCTTGAGAATCGGCGGCAGGTTGAGGTCCTCGATTGAGGGAATCTCGCTTTTGATATAGCGAATCACCATGGCGACCGAGCCGCGCTGCCGGAACAGGTTGATCCGGAAACGCCCCAGTGACTCGAGCGCGATCGCGAGGTTGAGCTCCAGTTCCGCCTCGAAAGAAGCGATCTGCTTGTCGTTGAGCAGCGAGTAAGCCAGCTTTCGCACATCCTGGGAAGAAAGCGGCTCCTTGCCCAGGCGCCTGGTCTCGCCCTGGATCTTGATACCCGCTGGCGTTCCGGCGCTGAAGAACAGGTCGGAAGCGTTGTGCTTGACCATCGTGTGCAGGTAGGTCTCGATTTCCACGGTCACCACTACAGCATGCGTTGAACCGGCAGCATAGGTAACCCCCCGCTTCTATGCAATCGGCGGGTGTGCGTTGGTCTGGAGGACATGCTGCTATTATTCATCTTGTAGGGCCGGTCTGAACACCGCTTGGTTCTGCACTTCGCAGGAAAGGGGCACTTCAAGTTACTGATGGTTAAAAAGAACCAACCAAGCGGGGATGGGTTCCACTCTGCGGTCCGGCTGGTCGGACTGGCGCTGGCGTGGATTCTGCTGTGGCGGGCTTCGGCGTTGATGGAATACGCCCCGCACGCCAGTATCTGGTTTCCGCCGGCCGGGCTGACGCTCGCCGCCTTTCTCACCATGGGCTGGCGGGCGGCCTGGGCGATTGTGCCCGCGGCCATTCTGGTGACTTTCTGGACCGCCGCGCTCTACGACCTCGAACAAACGACACCGCACACATTGTTGGCGGGCGTCCTATTCGCGCTCGCCCACGGCGGCTCATATGCCCTGGGTGCGGCCGTTCTTCGCTGGCTGGGGCGTCGCGAGCCTGCCCTGTCCTTGCCGGCACTGGTCATCACCTTCCTGGTCATCGCATCGGCTTCGGCGTTGCTGGCTTCGAAGCTGGGTATCGAATCCCTGATCCTGGGCGGTTCGTTGAAGCGCGCTGACAGCGCCGGGCTCTGGTTGCCCTGGTGGATCGGCGACATGGCGGCTGCCGTGACCCTGGCGCCCTTGTTCGCGGGCCTGCTGGGTCAGGCGAAGCGGCCGGGCACGAGCCGGTTTCCGATCATCAGATTGACGGGGTCGGAGAACGCCCGGGCCCCCTGGTTCCTGAAGCTCACGACGCTTCTGACCCTGCTGGCCATCATCATGGCGCTCACCGCGCTGTTCGGCCGCGGTGAGCTCCTCGCTTTTGCCGCGTTCTTCCTGATCATCCCGCAAATGTGGATCACCTATACCGAGTCGGCTTTCCGGGTGGCCGTCTCGCTGGCGGCATTCAGCATCCTGATCGCCGTAAGCGTCGGCGCGCTGGGGCTGGAGGAGCACGCCATGGTCTACCAGTTCGCCATCACGGTGATCGCGGCCAGCACCTGGTTCGGACTGACGGTGCCGACACTGGTCGAACAGAATCGCCACCTGCGTGAAATCGCCGAAGCCGACGAGCTCACCGGCGTGACCAGTCGCCGCCACTTCTTCGAGCGCGCCCGGGAAGAACTGGACAGCCTGCAGGGAAAAGCTTCATCGTGTTCACTGGTCATTTTCGACGTCGATCGCTTCAAGCAGATCAATGACATTCACGGGCATTTTGCCGGTGACGCTGCCCTGCAAGAGATTGCCACGACCGTGTCCGGGCGTTTGCGTCGAGAAGACCTGTTCGGTCGCTTCGGTGGCGATGAATTCATGGTGCTTATGGGTAACTGCCCCGGCCCACGCGCGGCCGAACGCGCGGAGGAATTGAGGCTGGCGATTCACGAGATTCGGCTTCCCAACCTCGATGCCGCACTGTCGGGGACGTTCAGCGTGGTCGAAGTCATGCCCGACGAATCGATTACCCACGCCTTCGACCGTGCCGATGCGTTGCTGCTTCATGCCAAACGATCGGGCCGCGACCGGGTTGTGCGCGGTGACCGAGCCAATGGACGCCATCACCGATTTCCGACTTCACCGATAATGCAGCCATGAACGACAAGACCGGAAAACACAACATCCTGATCACCGGCGCCAGCTCCGGGCTGGGCCGCGGCATGGCGCGCGAATTCGCCGCGAAGGGCTGCAACCTCGCGCTGTGCGCGCGCCGTACCGACCGGCTCGAGGAACTGCGCGAGGAGCTGACCGGCAAGCACGGCATCCGGGTCGAACTGCGCGCCCTCGACGTCAACGACCACGACCGGGTTTTCGAGGTCTTCCGCGACTTCGCGCGCACCCTGGGTCGCCTCGACCGCGTGGTGGTCAACGCCGGAGTCGGCGATGGCCGCCGCATCGGCACCGGTCGTTTCGACCACAACCGCAAGGTCATGGAAACCAACCTGGTCGCCGCCCTGGCGCAGTGCGAGGCCGCCGTCGAAATCTTTCGCGAGCAAGACCATGGCCACCTCGTGCTGGTCTCCTCGATGAGTGCCGTGCGCGGCCTGCCCGGCCACATGACCACCTACGCCGCCAGCAAGGCCGGCCTGGTCCACCTGGCCGAGGGCATTCGCGCCGAGCTGATGAAAACGCCGATCAAGGTCACCACCCTGCTGCCGGGCTTCATCCGCACCGAACTCAACGAAGACGCCGACAAGATGCCCTTCGAAGTCGACGAAACCACCGGCAGCCGCGCCATGGTCCGCGCCATCGAGCGCGCGCCTGCCACCGCCTGCGTGCCGGGATGGCCCTGGCGGCCCATCAGTTGGTTGATGAAGATCCTTCCCCTGAAGGTGATTGCCAAAAACGCTTGATCCGGCAGATTGCTCGTTGCCGCGAGGCCGCTGTGCGGGCTTCGACACTTCAAAAGCTGTTTCGCCCGGCTTGCTTCGCAAGCTCTTGCGGCGAATTCCTTTTACCTCGCGCGGCAAAAGGAATCAAAAGCGCGCTTAAAAGATTGCGGAAGCGCCGCAGGACCACCGAGAAGTGCGGGCTTCAGGATTTTGCTTGCGTCTTCGCTCTAGCTCCGTCTAGACACATGGCGTCTTCGACGTCCCAGGGGCGTAATCTGCATTCTGATGGCTCGACCTCGATCACCGCGGCCTCACCTGTGCCAGTGGAGACGACTTCGGGTGAATGTGCCCCGGGTTCAGACCTATGGCACGGCCGTCGAACACTCGCTTTCGAAGTCGTGGCGCTGGGTGCAGGCCAGTCCAAGCGGACGTCGAAAGCCCGCCTGCGTCTCAGAGATTACGAACGAAGCCCCAGCCAAAATACTGAAGCCACTCCCGCTGCAACTCCCGAGAGGAAAGTCGAAGGCTTTTGACTTTAAGCGCGCTTTTGGTGACTTTTCTCGCGCAAGAGAAAAGTTACCCGCCATCAGCCTGCGAAGCAGGCGGGCGGAACAGCCTTTGACTTGTCGAAGCCCCCACCGCGGCCGGGGGCAACAAGCTGTTTGCCGACAAGGCATTGAAGCAACCACCGCAAGAGCTTGCGAAGCAAGCCGGGCGAAACAGCCTTTGAAGTGTCGAAGCCCCCCCGCAACCGGGGGCAACAAGCAAGCTGCCGACAATGAAGGCGACGATCTGCCGCAAGAGCAGCAGGCTTAGACAGCCCAATGATCTGCTAACGTTACCCCCTGGGAACAAGGGAGACCACCATGCGTCGCTGGAACGGCTGGGGTGACCAGTCCGTCGACATGACCCTGCCGGCCTCGGCGGAGTCCTTGCTGTCGGAATTGCTCGGTTCTTCTGCGCCGCTGCCGGACGCGTCGTTGTCCGACGTCGTCGGGCGGGTGCCCGAATCCCGGCTGGCGGGTATCGATCACGCGCTGCTCGAAACCGATCCGGAAACGCGCGTGCGCCACGCCCGGGGCCAGAGCCTGCCCGACTGGCTCGCTATGCGTTCGGGTGATTTCGGCGTTTTTCCCGATGCCGTCGCGCGGCCGGAGAGCGGTGAGCAGGTTCGCGAGCTACTCCGGCTGGCCGATGCGCATGACGCCATCGTCATTCCCTACGGCGGCGGCACTTCAGTGGCGGGTCATATCACCCCCGCGAGGTCGCAACGCCCGATCATCACCCTGGCGCTGACCAGAATGAATCGCCTGCTCGATCTCGACGAAACCAGCGGCGTGGCGACATTCGGCGCCGGCGCGCGCGGTCCGGAAGTCGAGGCCCAGCTGCGCGCCCGCGGCTACACCCTGGGGCATTTCCCGCAGTCCTGGGAGCTGTCGACCCTGGGCGGTTGGGTCGCCAGCCGTTCCAGCGGCCAGCAGTCGCTGCGATACGGCCGCATCGAGCAGTTGTTCGCCGGCGGCCGGGTTGAAACCCCGTCCGGGCCGCTTGACCTGCCGACCTTCCCCGCTTCCGCCGCCGGGCCGGACCTGCGCGAACTGGTGCTCGGTTCCGAGGGTCGGCTGGGCGTGATGACCGAGGTGCGCGTTCGCGTCAGCCCGCTGCCGGAAGAAGAAATCTTCGAGACGCTCTTCCTGCCCGATTGGCAGCGCGCATTCGACTGCGCCCGGCAGTTGGCCCGCCAGCGCATCGACCTGTCGATGCTGCGCGTGGCCAACGAGGCGGAGACCTTCACCGGCCTGCGCCTGGCCGTCGACGAAAACCAGCTGGGCTGGTTCGAGCGGCTGCTTCGTCTGCGCGGGATCGGCAAGGGCAAGTGCATGCTTACACTGGGCTACACCGGCGATCGCGTGGCAGTCGCCGAGACCCGTCGTCAGGCCCGTGCGGTGCTGCGTCGGCACGGCGCCAGGGCGCTGATGCCGGGCAAGCTGGGCCGCAAATGGGCCCACGGACGCTTTCGCTATCCCTACCTGCGCGAAGCCCTGTGGCGGATGGGCTACGCGGTCGATACCTTCGAAACAGCACTGGACTGGTCGCGCGTCGACGGCTATATCCGCGACGTGGAAGAACGCATCGGAAAAGCCCTGGCCGAGCACGATGAGCGAGTGCATGTATTCAGCCACCTGTCGCATGTCTACCGCCAGGGCTCGAGCGCTTACACCAGCTATCTCTACCGCGTGGGCGACGACTACGACACCGCGCTGGCGCGCTGGCGGATCATCAAGGCGATCGCCAGCCAGACCATCGTCGACTGGGGCGGCACCATCAGTCATCAGCACGGGGTGGGCCGGGATCATGCGCCGTATCTGAAAGCCGAAAAGGGCGAGCTGGGCCTGGCCGCCCTCGGCACTCTTTTCCACCGTTTTGATCCGGACGGACGCATGAACCCCGGCGTTCTGCTTGAACAGGAAGAACCGTGAAGCATCCCGACGGCTGGCAGCCCGGCTCGCGCTCGGCCCTGTTCGATCGCCTGGCCGACGACGACAAGCCCTGGGATCTCATCATCGTCGGCGGCGGCATTACCGGCGCCGGGGTGTTGCGCGAAGCCGCCCGCCGTGGCTGGCGCGCATTGCTGGTCGAGCAGCGCGACTTTGCCTGGGGAACCTCAAGCCGCTCGGCGCGCATGATCCACGGCGGCCTGCGGTATCTCACCCAGGGCGACTTTCGCCTGACGCGCGAGGCGGTGGCCGAACGCGAGCGCCTGCTGCGCGAGGCCCCCGGCCTGGTCGAGGAATTGCCCTTTCTCTACCCTGTACGCAAGGGCCAGTTCCCCGGCCGGCGCGTGTTCGGCTCGCTGCTGTGGTTCTACGACCGCTTCGCCGGGCGGAGCCGGCATCGTTTTCATTCACCGGAAGAAACCCCCTGGCTGTTGCCGGGCATCGACGAGACCGGCCTGCAGGGCGCGGTGGGCTACGTCGACGCGGTCACCGACGACGCCCGCCTGGTCATGCGCCTGCTCGACGAGGCCCGCCGCGACGGCGGCAATGCGGTCAACTACCTGCGCGCCGAGGCCCTGCAACAAACGGGCAATACCGTGGATGGCATCGAACTCTCCGACGAGATCGACAGCAGGCGCCTGTCGGTGAAAGCCCGCTGCGTGGTCAACGCCACCGGCGCCTGGGCCGACCGGCTGCGGCAATCCGTCGGCGCCGCGCCGCGCCTGCGCCCGCTCAAGGGCTCGCACCTGGTGGTGCCGGCCTGGCGCCTGCCGGTCTACCAGGCCCTGGCCTGCCCGCACCCGCGCGACGGCCGCTTCGTCTATCTCTATCCATGGGCCGGCCGCACGGTTGTCGGCACCACCGATCTCGACTACGACGGTGATCTCGACGAGGAGGCCGGCATCTCCCACGACGAGATGGTCTACCTGCTCGAAGCGGTCGACGCACAGTTTCCCGGTGTCGGGATCGACGAGCACGACATCGTCTCGACCTGGTCGGGCATCCGGCCGATCGTGGCGAAGGCCGGCGACGACCCGGCCCGCATCGCGCCCTCGAAAGCCAGCCGCGATCACGTGGTGTTCGAAGAAAACGGGCTGGTCACCGTCACCGGGGGCAAGCTGACCACCTTCCGGCTGATGGCCAACGATGTGCTGCGCCGCGCCGCCCGGGTCCTCGGCACGGATTATTCAGCGGATTCCGACGCGCCCGTTTTCGCCCCCGCGCCGTCGCATCTGCCCGGCCTGCGCTTCGACCACGACCTGCCGCGCCGCCTGGGCGGGTATTTCGGCAGCGCCGCGCCCCGCCTGCTGGCCGAGGCCGAGCCGGATGAGCGCAAACCCGTGCCGGGCACGGACACGCTCTGGGCGGAACTGGGCTGGTCGGCCCGCCGCGAGGCGGTGGTTCATCTCGACGACCTGCTGCTGCGCCGCAGCCGCCTGGGGCTGTTGCTGGCTGACGGCGGCGCCGATTTCGCCGACCGCATCGAGGCCCTGTGTCGACGCGATCTTGGCTGGGACGCGTTACGCTGGCGCGAGGAATGGCAGCGCTACAGCGCTATCCATTCAAGCCACTATTCGCTACCGAAACCGGATCGTCCGGACGGGGAGACATCATGAGCGACCAAGAAGACCCGCTGATCCTGGCCATCGACAACGGCACGCAGAGCGTTCGCGCCCTGCTGTTCGACGCCCGCGGCGAGCTCGTGGGCCGGCACAAGATCGAGATCGAACCCTGGTACTCCGAAGCGCCGGGCTGCGCAGAGCAGGACTCGGAGCTGTACTGGCAGGAAATCGGCCGGGCCTGCCGCGCGCTCTGGGACGATTACGATCCGAAGCGTGTCGCCGCGGTGTCGGTCACCACGCAGCGCGGCACCCAGATCTGCCTGGACGCCGACGGCCAGCCCCTGCGGCCGGCCATCGTCTGGACCGATCGTCGTCGCGTCGACGAAAAGCGGTTGCCGAAAATGCCGCCGCTGTGGCGGGTTCTGATCGGGCTGAGCGGCCGCAGAAATGCGCTCAAACAACTGCGCGAAAACGCCGAGTGCAACTGGCTGGCCGTGCACGAGCCCGAAACCTGGGAGAAGACCGCCGCCTTCGTCGGCGTGTCCGGCTTTCTCAACCACCGCCTGACCGGCCGCCTGGCCGATTCCGTCGGCAGCCAGGTCGGCTACCTGCCCTTCGACTACCGCGCCCGCCGCTGGGCCAGCCCGAAGAGCTGGCGCTGGCCGGCGCTGTCGATCCGGCGCGATCAACTGCCCGAGCTGGTCAATCCCGGCGACCGGCTCGGTGAACTGACCGACTCGGCCGCCGAGCACCTGGGCCTTTCCGCCGGCCTGCCCGTGATCGCCGCCGGCGCCGACAAGGCCTGCGATCTCGTCGGAGCCGGTATCAGCGATCGCAACACCGCCTGCATCAGCTTCGGCACGCGCTCGACCATCAGCGTCCACAGCGCGCGCTATTTCGAGGCCAAGCCGCCCATGCCGGCGTTTCCCGCCGCGCGCCACGGTTATTTCATGGTCGAGGCGGCCGTGCCCAGGGGCTTCTGGATGGTGAGCTGGTTCAAGGAACAGTTCGGGCTCGAAGAGCGCCAGCGCGCCGAAGCCAGCGGGGTCAGCGCCGAGTCGCTGCTCGACGAGCTGGTCGATGAAGTGCCGGCGGGCTCGCTCGGCCTGATGCTCCAGCCCTACTGGGGCCACGACATCGACCCGGGCCCGGAAGCCAAGGGCGCGATCATCGGTTTTGGCGACGTGCACACCCGCGCCCACCTCTACCGCGCGTTGCTCGAGGGCGTGGCCTATGAGCTGCGCTCGGGCGCCGAACGAATCGAGCGGCGCAGCAGCCGGCGCCTTCAGGCCCTGCGCGCCTGCGGCGGCGGAGCGCGATCGGACACGGTCATGCAGATCACCGCCGATATCTTCAACTGCCCGGTCGAGCGCCCGCACACGGTCGAGACCTCCGGCCTGGGCGCGGCCATCCTCGCCGCTTACGCCCTGGGCTGGTACCCGAGCGTGCGCGTGGCCACCAAAGAGATGACGCGCGTCGGCCACCGTATCGAACCGAATCCCGACAACCGCGCCGTCTACGAAAAGCTCTACCGCCGCGTCTACCGGCGCCTGTACAAGCGCCTCGCCCCGCTCTACCACGACATCCGCGAGATTACCGGTTATCCCGACTGAAGCCGCCACCCCAAATCTGTCGTCCCGGCCCCCGAGCCGGGACCCCGCATGCTGAGAGTTTCTGTACGTCCTCGCTGAGTGCCAGCCGATGGCTGCGAGATCACGGATAGCCACGCGCGAACGGCATTCCGGAACGACCGATTCGAAGAAGCGAGCAGCGCCAGCGCAACGCATCGTTTCCTGGCCGCTTTCCTCGCCGAATACGCCCACAATGCGGCACAATCCCCCCAGAGGCTAGCAGGCTTCTCTGAACAATGGGTTCCGCCATTTCGATGACCAGACGAGACCACGACACCCTTGACCTGTTCACCGCCGCCCGCGGCGCCGCGCCGCTGTCGGGAGAGTGGCCGGCGGCCACGCGCTTTCCACTCAACCGCGACGACGCGGCGGTGGCCGACGTGGTGCTCGCCGACCTGAAGGCCTCGGAGCGATCGCTGATCGTAACCGGCTATGCCGGGCTCGACCGTCTGGTCGAGTTTATCGCCGAGGCTGATACCGACAGCGATATTCGCGTGGTCTTCGGTTCCGAACCCTACGACACCGGCGGCAGCACCTGGGCGGTGGGCGACTACGACCTGCCGCGGGCGATGAAGGAATACTGGCTCGACCGTGGCTTTTCGGTACTCTTGTCCTCGCGCGTGCTCACCTGCCTGGAGCGGCTGCGCGGCGGCCGGGTGCGCGCCCGCTATGTTGCCCGCTCGGCCTGGCGGCTGCACGCCAAGATCTTCGTCGGCGATAACGCCGCCACGCTGGGTTCGAGTAACTTTACCCGCGCCGGTTTCCATCACCAGCTTGAGGCCAATACCCGCTTCGAGCGTGGTCGTCGCGGCGAGGAGCGTCGCCGCTTCGACGAGACAGTGCAGATTGCTGAACAGATCTGGGATCTGGGGAGCGACTTCAACGAGCGCCTGATCGAGTTGCTCGAGGCCCTGCTGCAGGTCGTCGGCTGGCGCGACGCGTTGTCCAGGGCCGCGCTGGAGCTGCTCGAAGGCGACTGGGCCGGGCGCTACCTGCGCGAGCGCTACCTGGCCGAGGACGCCCGACTGTGGCCGTCGCAGCGTCAGGGCATCGCCCAGGCGCTGTATATCCTGAAAGAGCGCGGCAGCGTGCTGGTCGCCGATGCCACCGGCTCGGGCAAGACCCGGGCGGGCATGCATCTGATGGGCGCGAAAATGCAGGAAATTCTGGCCGCCAGCCGCTTGCGGCAGGGTAAGGCCCTATTGATCTGTCCGCCCTCGGTGGTCGACAACTGGCGCGACGAAAGCGCAAAAGCACAGGTTCAGGTCGACGTCTACTCGCACGGCGCGCTCAGCCACGCCCGCTCGGGCAACCGCGACAACGTGTTGGCCAACCTGCGCCGCGCTCAGCTGCTCGGCGTCGACGAGGGGCACAATTTTCTCAACGTGGCCTCCAACCGCACGCAGCAACTGCTGCGCAATATGGCCGACCACGTCATGCTGTTTACCGCCACGCCGATCAATCGCAGTGCCCAGGATCTGCTGCGCATCGCCGATATGCTCGGCGCAGACAATCTCGATGCCTCGACCCTGGCGGCCTTCGAACGGATGCTCGGTGTCCGCTCGATCACTCGCTCGCTGACCCCCGAGGAAATCGCCCAACTGCGGCGCGAGATCGCCAAATTCACCGTCCGGCGCACCAAGCGCATGCTCAACGAGCTGATCGAGCGCGAGCCCGATGCCTACCGTGACGCTGCCGGCCGCCCCTGTCGCTTTCCCGAGCATCGTGCGCGTATTTATCGTCTGGACGAGCCGAAGTCCGACTGCCGCGCCGCTGCTGAGATCCGCGAGTTGTCCGGACAACTCAAGGGCGTACTGCACTTCCGCAAGAAGATCGTGCTGCCGCGCAGCCTCGCACGCCGCGGCGTGAGCGAGGAGCGTTTCCTGGCCGGGCGGCTGCGCGCGGCCACCAAGTTGTCGCAGTACATGATCATGCAGTCATTGCGCTCTTCGCGTGCAGCTCTTATTGAACACTTGTGCGGCAGTGATGCGGCCAGCGAGATCTGCGGCATCGAGCACTTGAGCCGTTCCGGCGGCGGCAACCTGATCGCAAGCGTTGGGCGCATTGCCGGTCAGCCGCCGAAGAGCGCTCTGTCGATCGAGTTGCCCGACTGGCTGGCCGACGTCGAAGCCCACAGACGCGCCTGCGAGGAAGACCGGGCCCTGCTGGAACGCATCGCCGAACTGGCCGGTCAAATCTCGGACGGGCGCGAACGGGCCAAGGCCGCGCACCTGGCCGAGCTGAGCCGGCGGTTCGAGCATGTTCTGGCGTTCGACACGCGGCCGATCACCCTGGCGGTGATCCGTCACTACCTGCACGAGATCGACGCCGAACTGGACGTAATGGTGGCCACCGGTGATGCACAGTCCCAGCGCAGCGGGCTGCTCAAGCGCTTCTCGCCGGCCAGTGACGAGCCTGGACGGGCTGTCGGCCTGTGTTCCGACAGTATTTCCGAAGGCGTCAACCTGCAGCGCTCGCAGGTCGTCATCCATCTCGACATGCCCAGCGTGGTGCGCATCGCCGAGCAGCGCGTCGGCCGGATCGATCGCCTCGACAGTCCGCATCGCTGGATGGAGGCCTGGTGGCCGGCCGACGATCCCGCATTCGCCCTGCAAAGCGATGAGCGCTTCATCGAACGCTACGAGACGGTCGACAACCTGCTTGGTTCCAACATGCCGCTGCCCGAGGAAGTGCGCGCCAGCTCGCCGGCGCTGACTGCCGAGCAGGCAATCGCCGACTTCGAGACCCAGGCTGGTGAGTGGGACGGCCTCGAGGATGCCTTCGGGCCGGTCCGCATCCTGGTCGAGGGCGAGCGGGCGCTGATCGATGCCGAGTGGCTGAAAGCCTGGCGCGATATGGGCGAGTCGGCGCGCTCGGTGATCAGCGCCGTGGCTGCCGACTCCGCCTGGGCTTTCTTTTGTACCTCCGACTCGACCGGCATTCCGCGCTGGATCGCCTTCGAAGGTGAAGATACCGAGCCGCTCGGCGACCTCGAGTCGGTCGCCGCGCTGCTGCGCCGGCGCCTGGGGCCGGATACCGTCGACCTCGAGACGATCACGCCGGCGGCCGAGCGGATGCTGGGGTATTTTCTAGACCGCCTTGCCGCCGGTGAGCGAAACCTGCTTTCGCGCCGCAAGCGGCGTGCGCTGGAGGAAATGCGGGCGGTCATCGAGGTCTGGCTGGCGAATGCCAGCAACCGCCAAGATCAGGCGGCCGTCGACATTCTCCATGCGCTGGCGACCATGCTGGACGAGCCACGCGCCAGCCATCAGCCCGACTGGGAAGAGGTCGCCGCGCGCTGGCTCGATCTGATCCGGCCGGTGTGGTACGAAAAACTCACCGAGGGCGGACGCAATAAGCCGTTATTGCTCAAGGACATCCGGTCGGCCGTGATCGAGGCCGAGGATCAGCTGCTGGGGCACATGCTCGAGGAGTTCAGCCGTGAATTCCCGGCTCAGCGACCGATCGACGAGCGGATTATTGCCGGCATTGTCGGCGTCCCTTAGGATACGTGCGGCCTGTACGCTTCTTACCGGCCCCAATCTCTGTCGCCCCGGCCCCCGAGCTGGGACCCCGCACGCCCGAAATCAGCACGGCTTTCGGGACGAGAGGCTTATTGGGGCACCGCGGCCAGCTTGCGCAGGCCGCGGATCCCGCCCCGGAAGCTCCAGGCGCGATAGCCCTCGAGGCGCATGGCCTCGGCCAGCCAGGCGCTCTTGAGGCCGAACTCGCACACCAGCAGGTAGTCGCGGTCTTTCGGCAGGGCGCCGGCGAAACGGCAGGCCCGGTCGAAATCGAGCTGGATGGAATCGGGCCAGTGCCAGTCGGCGTGCGCCTGCTCGCTGCGCAGGTCGATGACGGCCGCCTCGTCGGGGACCTTATCCAGCGAAGCCTCGTCGCGGCGGGGCGTGTCGAAGTGCTCCCGTCCGATCACCTCGGCCTCGTCGACCAGGCGCTCGAGCAGTCCCATATCGATGCCCTCCTCGAGCCGGTCCAGGACGCCGGCGCGGGCGCTGGTCACCGGTCGGCCGCCGTCGAGCGCGCAGAATTCGGCATTGCCGGAGCTCGCCTCGAAGGTGCCGATCTCGCGCGCGCGTTCGAGGATGGCTTCCTTGTTCAGGCCAACCAGCGGACGCAGGATGGGCAGTTCGCTGCGCGCGCCGATGGCGCCCAGGTTGGCCAGGGTCTGCGACGACACCTGCCCCAGCGCCTCGCCGGTCACCAGCGTGCCGGCCCGGGTGTGTTTCGCCAGCCGGTCGGCCGCGCGCATCATCAGCCGCTTGATCATGACCTGCCAGTAATCGCCGCGGGTGTTGCTGCGCAATTCGGCCACGACCGGGCGGAAGTCGACCACGAAAAGCCGGGCCCTCGAACCGGCCATCCATCGTTTTTCCAGCTCGGTCAGCACCCGCTGGACGCCGGCGACCTGCTCCGGGCCGGCCAGGTCGAACAATACGAAATCCATGTCCAGGCCGCGCTGCATCATCTGCCAGGCGGCCACGGCCGAATCGAAGCCGCCGGAGATCAGCGTCAGCGCACGGCCCTCGATGCCCAGCGGCAGGCCGCCGGGGCCGGGCAGGGGATTGCCGAACAGCAGCGCGTCATCGCGGCGGATCTCCACGTGCACGGCCACTTCCGGGTTGTCCAGGTCGACCCGGCCGCCGGCCCCGACCAGCTTCGCGCCCAGCTGCCGGGCGATATCGTCGCTGGTCCGCCGCGGATGGCGGCTGTTGCCCACCCGCCGCGGGCGTACGGCGAAGCGCCGGCCCTCGATGTCGCCGGCGAACAGTTCGGTGCCCGCTTCGATGATGTCGTCGAGCGAGTCCCAGGCGAGCGAGTAAGCCGTGCGCACCGACTGCACCCCGAACACCCGGGCCAGCAGCGGCGCGGCCGAGGCCGGCACGTCCTGGATATCGATGCGATCGCGGCTGTCGACGATGCGCGGGGCGTGACCTTCGCGCGTGAGCGCGGCCTTGAGGTTGCTGCGCAGCTTGCGCTGAAAGCGCCGACGCGTGTGCGATGACTTCGTCGACACCTCGCCGGAAATGCTCAGCGACAGCAACGGTTCGAGAACGGGCCGGGTGGACATGGTGCGGGGGAGGGTTCCGAGTCTGCTTCTACAAGTGGGGCGGCGTGAATGAAACGTCAAGGCGACCGGCGAAGTCGGTCGTCCCGGAAGCCGCGAAAGCGGCTATCCGGGATCTCGCACCCATCCGGCGGCACTCAGTTGGACCGTGCCGTTTCCAGGCGTGCGGGGTCCCGGCTCTCCGCTACGCTCCGGCCGGGACGACAGGGTTGAGAGAGCTGTGCCGGGGGCGATCGCCGCTGAGCGCGCGGGCCGATATCATGAAGCCATGAGCCGAGAATTTCTCCACAGCCTTCCCTACCCCGGCCTGCTGGCCGATGCGGTGCTCGTGATCCACGCACTATTCGTGGCGTTCGTCATCGGCGGGCAATTGGCCGTGATGGTCGGCTGGGTCCGCGGCTGGGGCTGGGTGCGCAATCCGTGGTTCCGGGGGATTCACCTGGTGGTCATTGCCTACATCGTCGGCCAGACCTGGCTCGGCCAGCTGTGCCCCCTCACCGTCTGGGAAGGCGAGCTTCGCCGCGCGGCCGGGCAGGCGCATTACGGCGAGAGCTTCATCGGTTACTGGCTGGGTGCGCTGCTGTTTCTCGACCTGTCATGGTCGACGTTCCTGGTGATCTACAGCGCTTTCGGCGCCCTGGTCGTGGTCAGCTGGGTGCATTTCCCGCCGCGGTGGCGCCGCCGAAATCCCTGACTGCCTCGCTCACGCGCAAGAAGCGCCGACACGCTCTGTCGTCCCGGCCTGCACCCAACCCATGTCGTCCCGGCCCGAGCGAAGCGAGGAGCCGGGACCTCGCACGTTGGGCCCTGCACGGCTCAAGCTCAGTGCTCACCGATGGGTGCGAGGTCCCGGACAGCCGCTTCCGCGGCTTCCGGGACGACACGCTGTCATTGCGTGTTGGCCGCGATGCCCTGCAGGGTGTCGGCTAGCGCGCTCAAGCGCTTGCGGTCTGCGCCTTCGTGCTCGTCCGACTGTTCACTGAACACGCTGGCGAGCGATCGCAGGCCCTGTACATCCCCATCGTCGGCTTCGAACGATGCCAGCGCGGCGTCGAGCTGTGCACGGTTTTCCTCGCCCAGGTCGCCGCTTCGCTCGAGCTGGTCGGCGTAGGCGCGCGCGACGACCGGGGTGTCCGGCCAGCTCAAACGGGTCTGCGTCTGCGGGTTGAACAGGTCGCCGTCCATGACGGACTTGGCTGCCGCGATTTCGTTTTCGCTCAGGTGATCGCTCGGCACCAGCTCGAACACGTCCAGGCCGCGCGCGATCTCGGTGCCGTAGATGCGGCCGTTGTACCAGTAGGTCGACCAGTAGCCGCCCATGGTCAGTTCCTCGCCGTTGACCGGACCGCGGTCGAAGAAGGCGATCTCGTAGGGTTCGGACGAATCGGTGAAGTCGACGATCGAGACGCCGCCCTGGTACCAGGCCTGCACGAAGATGTCGCGGCCGGGGACCGGGATGATCGAGCCGTTGTGGGCCACGCAGTTCTCTTCCGGCGTCTGCGGCGCGGGCATCTTGAAGTAGCCGCCTTCGACCAGTTCGCCGTCGACGATGTCGTAGAAGGCGTCCGCGCCCCAGTCCAATGGATCCGAGGCCCGGCAGCGCGGCCGGCTGCCGCCGCCCCATTCGTCGGTGAACAGCACCTTGGTACCGTCGTTGTTGAACGTGGCCGAATGCCAGTAGGCGAATCCGGGGTCGACCACCTCGTCGATGCGCTGTGGATTCAGGGGGTCGGAAATGTCGAAGATGATGCCGTTGCCAGAGCAGGCGCCCGCGGCCAGGTTCTTCTCCGGGAACACGGTGATGTCGTGGCAGTGGTTGGTCTCGTTGGTTTCCTGGGTGTCGTCGCCGTGGTCGCCGCCGGCCCACAGCCCGGCCAGGTTGCCCGATTCGGGGTCCGCGAACACCGCCGGGCTGTCGACGATGCGCGCATCCTGCGGCCGCTCGACCGGGATTTCGATGATGTCGATGCGGAACAGGGCGGTGCCCTCGTCACCGTAGCGGCGGGTGTCCACGCAGCCTTCCATTTCCTCTTCCTCGCGCACCGGGGCGGTGCCGGAGTTGTAGACGATCAGCGAGCCCGACTCGCCGTCACCCTCAACGATGGTGTGCGTATGCGAACCGCGGCAGGTCTGGACGCCGCCGACCTGCACCGGGCGGGTCAGGTCGGAGATGTCGAAAATGCGAAGGCCGCGGAAGCGATCCTCGCTGACCTTGCCGGACACGCCCATCAGGCCGCAGTCGACCCGGGCGCGCATGTCCTGCACCGACATGATCAGCAGGTCGCCGGCGATCGAGACGTCGCCCTGACCGCCGGGGCAGACAATCGAGCTCATCAGTTCGGGCACTTCGCTGCTGATGTCGTAGACGTTGAAGCCGTGGTAGTTGCCCGCCACCAGGATGTCGTCGCTGAAGGCCATGTCGGTGTTGGAGAAGCTCAGCAGCGAGGGGCGCGGCTTACCGTCGTTCTCGCGACCCTCATCGTCGCCTTCGGCTTGCTCATCCTCGTCAGCCGCCTCGTCCTCGTCGGCCTCGTCTTCCTCCTCCTGGTTCTCGTCGTCGTCGTCGCGCGGAATCGGCCGGCCGGCCGGATGCTCGGGGTCGAAAAAGCCGTCGGGCTTGGGCAGGGCCGCGACCAGTTTCAGGTTGGAGATCGCCTCACCGGCGTCGCGAAAGCCGGCGGCCAGGCCCACCCGGGGGTCGGGCGAGAAGCCGGCCAGCATCGCGGTCATGCGCTCGATCTCGGATTCCTGGTCGTTGACGACGTCGGTGGTGAATTCATACAGCACGGGATCCTGGGCCGAGCCGCTGCTCTCGAGCAGCTCGTCGACCATCGTGATCGCACCCTGGTGGTGGTCGATCATCAGCTCCAGGAACAGGCGGTCGAAGTCCGGGCCGCTGGAAGCCTTGAGCTCTTCGATTTCCCCGGGGCTGGCCATGCCGGCCATGTCGTGGTGGGTGTGCATGGCCTGGTGTTCGGTCGGGTCGGGCACTTCCTCGCCGCGCTCGCGCAGCCAGTCCTGCATGAAGGCGATCTCGTCGTTCTGCGAGGCGGTAATGCGTTCGGCCAG
Source organism: Wenzhouxiangella psychrophila (assembly GCF_042310375.1). NCBI lineage: Bacteria > Pseudomonadati > Pseudomonadota > Gammaproteobacteria > Chromatiales > Wenzhouxiangellaceae > Wenzhouxiangella > Wenzhouxiangella psychrophila. The sequence goes on from NZ_JBHJMQ010000001.1 coordinate 58,779, forward strand.
CTCCGTCATCTTGTTGCGCCCGGTGCGTTCGGACACCAGGTCCGACATCACCAGGGCCTGGTGATGGTGCGGAATCATGTCCGTCATGAAGGTTACGTCGGCTTCCGAGTAGCCGATGCCGGCCAGGTCGGTCGCCTCCTCGGGGCTGATCGTGCGGCTGGCCTCGCCCGGCTTGCCGGGCTGGACGATCGGCACCTGGGCCACGACAGCACCGAACAGGCCGGCGATCATCGCCAGCGCGAGCAGGGGCTGGGTTACCTTCGAAACTGCAGACATCAATTGCTTCCTGAAGCTGGGGGGACCGCAGAATCTAGCAGATTCGGGGTGACAGGGTTGGGCGTGCCCGCAATTCCCTGTCTTTCCGACCCCGGAAATTGTCGTCCCGGCCCCCGGGGACCCCGCACGCTGGCATTCGGCAAGGCCCTGGCTGACAAGGGAGTGCTTCATGGGAAAATCGTCGTAATACATTTGTTATACTAGCGCTTCCAAGCACCCAGGAGCGCCAACCATGACCCGCAAGCTGAAAGTCTCCGCCATCGGCAATTCCACCGGCGTGATCCTGCCCAAGGAGGTGCTCGAACGCCTGCGCGTGGGACGCGGAGACGAGCTGATGGTGCGCGAGACGCCCGACGGCATTGTGCTGAGCCCGTACGACCCGGAGCTGGCGCGGCAGATGGATGTGGCCGAGAAGATCATGCGCAAGCGGCGCAACCTGCTCAAGAAGTTGGCGGAGTAAGTCATGGATGATCCGATCTGGCTTTCAGTCGATTTGATTGAGGCGGTTCACGAGCGGCAGTTGATCGAGCACGGAGGTGGAACCGGCGTGCGGGACCGGGGAATGCTGGAATCGGCGTTGGCCCGGCCGCAACAGTTGCACGCCTACGGTGAAAATACCGATGTCATTGCGCTTTCCGCCTCTTATGCGTTCGGTTTGAGTCGGAACCACCCATTCGTCGACGGCAACAAGCGAACGGCCGCTGTCGCCTGCGAATTGTTTCTGGAATTGAACGGCCACCAGCTCGTGGCCGAAGACAGCGATTTGTACCCCGTATTCATGGCGCTGGCCGCCGGCGAAATGGACGAAGAAGCTTTAATGGAATGGCTCCGCGGTCACGCGCGGCCGCAGCAAGTCAGCGAACCCGCCGGCGAATACACCTGAATTCCCTGTCGTCCCGGCCCACGAGCCGGGACCCCGCACCCTGGCATTCGGCACGGCCCCGGCTGAGGGGCAAATTGCCCGTGCGAGATCCCGGATAGCCGCTTTGCGGCTTCCGGGACGACGCTTTTGTCATTCCTCTTTCAGATACTCCGCCAGCCAGGCATGCACTTCTTCCCAGAAGTAGCGCGCTTCCTTGCCGTTCATGATCCAGTGATTGGCGTCGTGGAAGACCAGCAGGCGTGAGGGCACCTGCATGCGCTGCAGGTAGCTCCAGGCGGCCAGGGTCTGGTTGAGCGGCACGCGGTAGTCGGACTCGCCGATGGTCAGCATGGTGGGCGTGGAGAAGTTCTCGACGTAGCTCGACGGGCTCTGCTCTTCCCACACCGTGCTGTCGCCCCAGGGCGGGCCGTCGTTCATGCGTTCGCGGTGATAGATTACGTCGCTGGTGGTGTACTGGCCTTCCAGGTCGACCAGGCCGGCGTGCCCGACCAGGGCATCGAAGCGCTCGGTGGTGGCCAGCAGCCAGTTGACCAAGTGCCCGCCGTAGCTTGCGCCGGTGGCGGCCTGGCGCTCGGGGTCGATAAAGTCGAAGCGCTCGGTGGCCACCTCGGCGGCCTGCACCAGTTCCTCGCCCGGCGTTTTCAGCGGGTCGCCTTCGATGTTGCGCGAGAACTCCGCGCCGTAGCCCACCGAACCGGTGTAGTCGGTCAGCAGCACCACGTAGCCTTCCGATGCCAGCAGGTGCGGGCTCCAGCGCACGTGGTCGGCGTCCAGCGATGAGCTGAACGGCCCGCCGTGGATGAACAGCACGAGCGGATACTGCTTGGACTCATCGAAGTCCGGCGGCAGCGCCAGCCAGTTGTGGATCTCGCGGCCCTTCTCCGAGGTGAACGAGAACTCGCGGAAGGCGGGGCGGTCCAGGCCTTCGGCGCGCTCGGCGTTGAATTCGCTCAGCGCTTCGTGCTGGCCACTGGTGGCGTCCACGCGAACCACTTCGACCGGCACGGCGGAGCTTTCCCAGTTGGCGACGACCCCATCATTGCCGGCAGCTTGGATGCCCCCGTAGACGCCGCGGCTCTCGGAATCCACCACGGTGATTTCGCTGCCGTCGGCCGTCATGGCGAACAGGCGCACGCGCCCCTGGTCGGCGGCGCTGAAATAGATCGTCTCGCCGTCGGCGGAAAGATCGAACTCGGCCACCGAGCGGTCGAAGCCCTTGGTGAGCACCTCGAGTTCCCCGTCGATACCCTCGCCGTTCCAGGCGGCACGGGCGATCTCGTTGTGGTTGTAGACCCACTCGTTGATCGGCTCGTAGTTGCAGAAGACGAACTCGCCGTCGGCCGAGAACTGCGCGCCGGTGCAGCTGAAGTCGTCGCCGTCGGTGATGCGTTGCGGCTCGCCGCCTTCGACCGGCACGCGGTAGAGATGCTCGCGCACGATCGAGTGGGCGGCCTCGTGCAGGTTCTCCGTGGCGGTGATTACCAAGGCATCGCCCCCGGGTGTCCAGGCGGCGTCGAGGCCGCCCTGGTAGCCCGGGCCGGAGACCAGGCCGGTTTCGAACATCAGGTCGGTGGGCTCGTCATCCGATTCCGGGTCGGCGTCGACCACGAACAGGCGCTTGTACTTCTCGTCGCGCCAGGTGTCCCAGTCGCGCACCGGGAAGTGCTCGTAGCGCGAGACGTTGATGCCGTCTTCGTCCTCTTCCTCCTTGCGCTCGGCGTTGGCCTCGCTGCCTTCGGTGTCCGGCCACACGCTGCTTTCGAACGCGATGCGCTCGCCGTCCGGGCTCCACTGCGGATTGGACGCACCCATCGAGAAGTCCGTGATCCGCCGGGCCTCGCCCGGGCCGGTCATGTCCATCACGTGGATCTGGGCCTGGGCGTCTTCCTCGTCGCTGCGCTTGGCCGAGAACGCGATCATCTTGCCGTCCGGGCGCCAGTCCACGCCGGACTCGCCCTCGGGCGTGGCCGTCAGCCGCCGTGGCGGCTCGGACCCGTCGACCGTGATCAGCCACAGGTCCGACACATCGCCGTCTTCCTCGTAGGAGGGCTCGGTCACCGACACCACGGCGTGTTCGCCGTCGGGGCTGACCACCGGCGAACCCAGCCGTTTCATCAGCCAGACTTCCTCGTGGGTGACCGGCCGCAGTTCCGAGTCCTGGGCCAGGACCGACGCGGCGGCGAAAATGAAGCAAAGAACAAAGCAAACGAACAGTCGGCGCATCTCGGCGATTCCTTTTGGCAACAACCGTCAATCCTAACCAATGAGCAGGCCGATAGGTGCGAGGTCCCGGATAGCCGCCTGCGCGGTTTCGGGGACGACGATGATTGGGGGTGGCGGCAAGGTCTGTCGTCCCGGCCTCCGAGCCGGGACCTCGCAGGCCGGGTTGTTGCACGGCTTGGCTGAGTGCCAGCCGATCGGTGCGAGGTACCGGATAGCCGCTTGCGCTGCTTCCGGGACGCCTGGGCTGGAAGTTGTGGGCAACCCGTTGACGCCACTTATGTGAATGCCTGCTAATATTCCAATCTCGATCCATCATGGAACAAGCCAACAATGAAGCGCCGCGTCGGTGTGAAGGGGAGGGCTGGCCGGTGACTCTGGCATTCATGCCGCCCGAGGCGCCCGCCTTGCTGCAGCGCACGCCGGTCGCGACGGGCCGGGACTTCGACACCTGGCACCCGGAACTGCGTTTGGCGCAGGTGCGCTACGTAGCGCTGCTGACCGCCGCCCTGTATTTCATCTATGCAGCCCTGGAGTGGCGACAGAGTGGGTTCGACGCGCTCTCCGAGCAGCAAGTGTTGCGCGGGCTTGCGGTCTGCCTACTGTTGATTGTCGTCGCACTGATGAGCTTCCGCCCGTCCCTCCATGGCCTCATGCGGATGCTGTTGCTGATCGCGCCTGCCGCCGCCATCGCGGGCAATCTGTACCTGAGCATCACCGACAAGAACTTCGCGTCCTATTCGCCGGAAATCTACCTGGCGATCATGTGGACTTTCGCCGTCTCCGGTCTGACGCTTCGGCCGGCCACCGTCTCGGCGCTGATCTCGGCAGCCATGGTGCTGGTCTTCACCGCCCTGTACTCGAACACGCAGGCTATGCCCTATCTGCACCTGCTGTGGTTGACCTCGGCCTTTGCCTTCGGCCTGCTCGCCGCCTATCTGCTGGAACGCAGCTATCGCAAGCTTTTCGCCCAGCAGCGGGAGCTGGAACGCCTGGCCACGGTGGACGATCTGACGGGTCTCTGGAACCAGCGCCACATCCGCGAAAGACTAGCGCGGGAAGTGGATCGCACCGAGCGCTCCGGGTCGCCCCTGTCGGTCATCATGTTCGACATCGACCACTTCAAGCGCATCAACGATGAGCACGGTCACGTGGCCGGAGACGCGTTGCTGACGGAGCTGGGCGAACTCCTCCACGACCGGGTCCGGTCGACCGACATCGTTGGCCGAACCGGCGGCGAGGAGTTTCTGGTGGTGCTGCCCGACACCGATCTCGCACAGGCCGAAGGCGTGGCCGAGAAGCTGCGCTGCGCCATCCGCGAGCACTGCTTCGAGCTGGGCGGGCAGCAGACCGCCACCTTCGGCCTGGCCCGATACCGCCCGGGTGAGACGCTGGTCGAGCTGATCCAGCGCACCGACCAGGCGATGTACAGCGGCAAGCGGGCCGGACGCGACCAAGTCGTTATCGCCTGATCGGGCCGTCGCCAGGCCGCATCCTAATCCCCGGCGCCCTCCGGCGGCGTTGGCAGCACCAGCACCTCATGCACATCCACGTGCCTCGGCTGGCTGAGCGCATACATCACCGAGCGGGCGACGTCGTCCGCTTTGAGCGCGTCGGGGACGGGATTGTCGAAGAACGGCGTGTCGACCATGCCCGGCTCGATGATCGTGGTGCGCACGCCTGTGCCCTTGAGCTCCTCGCGCAGGCCGTAGCCAATGGCCGACACCGCCCACTTGGTGGCCGAGTACATCGACCCGGCCAGCGTGCGGCGCCCGGCCACCGAGCCGGTGAGCAGGACGTGGCCCTTGTTCTTTTTCACCTCGTCGAGGGAGGCGCGCAGCGTGTAGGCCGCGCCCAGGATGTTGACGTCGACCATTTCCTTCCAGTCGTCGACCGAGCCGCTAGCAAAACCGGCGGGCCGACCGCCGACACCGGCGTTGGCGAACACCACATCAATGCGCCCGTAGTGATCCATCACCGCCTGCACCATCCGCTTCTGATCCTTGAAGTCGGTGACGTCGCAGATCGTGGCGAAAGCGCGATCGGCGCCCAGCTCCTCGACCAGCGCGTCGAGCTTGTCCTTCGAGCGCGCGCACAGCGCCAGGCGGTAGCCGGCCTCGGCCGCATGCCGCGCGGTTGCGGCGCCGATCCCGCTGGAAGCGCCGGTAATCAGCAAAACTTTTGTGGTGTTGTCCGTCATGGGGAATCTCCGGTTGTCGAATGCAGGGAACGTTAGCACCTGACGCTCCAGCGTGGGGGCAAGGCCTGTCCCTACAAAAACGCCCGGCCGGGAAGAGTTAGGCACTCGCAGGCCATGGCGCCACGGGTGTTAATCGACGCCCGACCGGAGGTTGATTCTTATCGCTTAACGTTATACATTAAGCCTCAATGATCCGGAGCTTCCGCTGCAAAGACACGAAAGCCCTGTTCGAAACTGGTCGAAGCCGGCGGTTTTCCGCCATCCTGGCGGTTGCCGAACGCAAGCTCACCCAGTTGCACGCGGCTGAAACTCTGGAGTTTTTGCGGTCTCCGCCGGGCAACCGGCTCGAAGCCCTCAAGGGTGATCGGGAAGGTCAATACAGCATCCGGATCAACAGCCAGTACCGGGTGTGCTTTCGCTGGACAACAGAAGGCCCGGAAGACGTCGAAATCGTGGACTATCACTAGAGGTTGGATATGACGATCAAAAATGGCATGCGTCCGGTCCATCCCGGCGAGATCCTGCGCGAAGATTATCTCGTCCCTCTGGAGATGAGTGCTAATGCGTTGTCGAAGGCGCTGCGAGTTCCCGCCCCGCGCATCAACGATATCGTTCGTGAGCGCCGCGGCATTACCGCTGACACTGCTATGCGCCTGGCCCGTTATTTCGGTGGCGATGCGCGTTCGTGGCTCAACCTTCAGACCAGTTACGAGCTTCGCAAGGCCGAAATCGAGAACGCCCGGCGAATCGAGAGCGAGATTCAGCCTGCGGCCCGCGCCTGAGCCGACGCCCCGCCGATTTCGGGTAGCATGGCCCGTTTCGACTGAACGGGCGGCGCCAGTTCCGCCGCCCCTGGAAACGGAGCACGCTCGATGAAGTACGCAACGATCGCCCTGGCCGCCTTGCTGATGTTGGCCAGTCACGCCTCCGCCAAGGAAGGCATGTGGACGCCCGACCAGCTGCCGCTGATCGCCGAGGACCTGCGCGAGACGGGCCTGGAGCTCGACCCCGAAAGCCTCAACGAGCTGACCGCCTTCCCCATGGGTGCGGTCGCCTCCCTGGGCGGCTGCACGGCCAGTTTCGTCTCGCCCGAGGGCCTGGTGATCACCAATCACCACTGCGCGCGCGGGTCGATCCAGTTCAATTCCACCGAGGAAAAGAACTACCTGGAAGAGGGCTTCCTGGCCGAGGACCCGGCCGACGAGCTGCCCGCCGCACCGGGTACGCGCGTGTACGTCACCGTCGCGGTCGAGAACGTGACCGATCGCATGCGCGAAGACATCAGTGCCGACATGGAAGGCCAGGCCGTCCACGACACCATCGACATGCGCCGCAAGGAAATCATCGCCGAGTGCGAACAGCAGCCGGGCCATCGCTGCCAGGTGGCCAGCTTCCACGGCGGGCTCGAATACAAGCTGATCGACCGCCTGGAAATCCGCGACGTGCGCCTGGCCTACGCCCCGGCCGACAACATCGGCCGCTACGGTGGCGACGAGGACAACTGGATGTGGCCGCGCCACACCGGTGATTTCGCCTTCTACCGCGCTTATGTCGGCCCGGACGGTGAGCCCGCGGCGCATTCCGAAGACAACGTGCCGTTCGAACCCGAGCACCACCTGAAAGTCTCCGCCGCCGGCCTCGACGACGGTGATTTCGTGATGGCCGCCGGCTACCCCGGCTCCACCCGGCGCTACGCGCGCATGCACGAGGTGATCAACACCTTCGAGTGGCGCTACCCCAAGACCATCGACATGCTCGACGACTGGATCGCGACCATCGAGGAAGCCGCCCCGGAAGGCTCGGACGCCCGCATCAAATACGAGAGCCTGCTCGCCGGCCTGAACAACTACCACAAGAACCTCGGCGGCCAGATCGAAGGCGCCCGAAGGGTCGGCCTGGTCGAGCGCCGCCGCGAGCGCGAGGAAGCCCTCGACGCCTGGATCGAGACCGAGGCCGCGGGCCGCGGCTACACGGAAACACTCGAGAAGCTCGACGCCCTGAGCGAGGAATCGGCCCAGTCCGCGCGCGAGGACTGGTACTACGACAACGCCACGCGATCGAGCCTGCTCTCGGCCGCGCAACGGCTCTACCGCCTGGCCAATGAACGCAAAAAGCCCGACGCCGAGCGCGAGTCCGGCTACCAGGAACGCGACATGTCTTTCTTCAAGCAGGGCATGCAGGCGATCGAACGCCGCTTCGACCCGGCCGTCGACAAGGCCGTGTGGCTGCATTTCCTCGAGCAGTACATGAACGCACCCGAGACCGCACGCGTGGCCGCACTGGACGAAGCCCTCGACCTGCCCGAAACCTGGGACGAGGAACAAGTCGCCCGGTCCCTCGACCGCTTCTACGAACAAACCGAACTGGATGACGTCGAGCGCCGCCTGGCCCTGATGGAAGCCGACCTGGCAGAACTCGAAGACAGCACGGACCCCTTCATCCAGCTCGCCGCCGCGCTCTACGACCACCAGATGGCGCAAGAGGCCGAGTCCGAAGACCGCGTCGGGCGCATGCAGATCCTGCGGCCGGACTACATGGAAGCGATTATCAATTGGCAGGAAGACCAGGGTTATGCTGCCTACCCGGACGCCAACTCCACCCTGCGCGTCACCTACGGCACCGTGCTGGGCGGCTCGCCCAAGGACGGCCTGGTCTACGAGCCCTTCACCACCCTCGAAGGCATCCTGGAAAAGAACACCGGCGAGGCCCCCTTCAACGCCCCCGAGCGCCAGCTCGAGCTGATCCGCCAGGGCGACTACGGCCCCTACGAACTCGAGAGCATCGACTCGGTGCCGGTCAACTTCCTTTCCGACCTGGATTCGACCGGCGGCAACTCCGGCTCGGCCACGCTTAATGCCCGGGGCGAACTGGTCGGCCTGCTGTTCGACGGCACCATCGAGTCAGTCAACTCCGACTGGGACTTCGACCCCCGCACCACCCGCACCATCCACGTCGACACCCGCTACATGCTGTGGGTGATGGACAAGGTCGATGGTGCCGGGGCCCTGATCGAGGAAATGGAGCTCGTGGAATAACAGCGCGCCTGCGTTTCGGGATGCCAGCGTCTTTTCCCTGAGTCGTCCCGGCCCCGGATCAAGTCCGGGGCAGGCTCTTGAGCCGGGACCCCGCACGTCCGGATCCGGCACGGCCCTGGCTGACGCGGCGGCCAGACGATCAGGACCGGTCGGGATACGCTCCACAGTTCAAGTCACGCTTTACTATGGGTGCCAAGCTGGCCCATGTTAAAGGGATGATTTACTATGTAGCCAAATTCAGTCCATGGTAAAGCGCCGAGAAAGCATGGCCAGTCAATCCCACTCAGCCCGGGCGGGTCGCTATGTTCGCCAACCGAGCGGATATCGAGCCTTCATGCCCTCGCCGTTACCCCCTGACCCGCCCGTGACGCTGGATGGAAAGCTCCACACGCTGCTGTCAGATGCGGACCGAGCCTTAGGCCGGCTGGATGGTTCGATTCAGACCCTGCCCAATCCAGACCTCTTTGTGGCTATGTACGTGCGCAAGGAGGCGGTGCTTTCGAGCCAGATCGAGGGGACCCAAAGTTCTCTGCAGGATGTTCTGAGAGCCGAAGCGCAGATGCTCTCGCCCGAAGCCCCCGACGACGTTGACGAGATTTTTAATTACATTCATGCCATGCGGCATGGTCTGGAGCGCCTGACATCGCTGCCCGTCTCAGTTCGCCTGATCCGCGAAATCCACGCCGAACTGTTGCGAGGTGGGCGCGGCCAAAATCTCACCCCGGGCGAGCTGAGGACATCCCAGAACTGGATTGGCCCTTCAGGCTGCACCCTGCGCGAAGCGACTTTCGTGCCCCCGCCACCCACCGAACTGCTGCGGCTGCTCGGCGAGCTCGAAACCTTTCTCCACCAGGACCAACAGCTTCCAGTCTTGATCAACATTGGGCTAGCCCATGCACAGTTCGAAACCATCCATCCGTTTCTTGACGGCAATGGCCGCGTCGGCCGCCTGCTGATCACCTTCCTGCTGTGCGAAAAGACGATCCTGAGCCGTCCGGTCCTCTACCTGTCCTGGTACTTCAAGGCTCACCGTCACGACTACTATGATCACCTGCAGGCGGTGCGTGATCGAGGCGATTGGGAGGGATGGCTGGCATTCTTCCTGCGCGGCGTATTCGCCGTCAGTCAGCAGGCCAGTGAGACGGCCGGCCGCATCCTGCGATTGCGCGAGGCTCATCGGCAGGCCATCACCGACCACCTGGCCGGCAGCGCGGCCAATGGCCACCGAACGCTCGAACATCTCTATGAGCAACCCATTGTGACCGTCAAGCAGGTGCAAGACTGGATAGGCACAACCTACCCGGCGGCCAACAATCTGGTTAGCCGAATGACCGATCTTGGCATCCTGCATGAAATGACCGGCTACAAACGTAACCGCCGCTTCCTGTATCGGGATTACCTGCAGTTGTTTCACGATGAGCATGAACCCAATCTTGGGCTTGGAGACACAGCCGAATAATGCCTGGACGAGGTGCAAATTGAACCAGGACAACCAGCAACATAAAACCGGCGAATGGCTTGAACTGGCCGAATTCAAACAACAATTCCGCCAATTCGTCACCGACATCCAAATCTACCTGGCCGCTATCTCCGACCGCTTAGGGATAGACATCGGCCCGGCGGTGGCCGAGAAGATGAAGCTCAATGCCGAGAAGTACCCGGCCGATCTGGCGCGGGGAACGTCACTGAAATACAGCAAGCTGAGACAGCCCTGAACCAATGGCCCCGGCCAGCCCTCACTCCCCGTCCACCTGGCGCCCTGCCATGTCATGCAGAAAGGCAATGGCGCTTCGCATCGCGCCGGCACGGGTGAGAAACGAAGTGACGTGCCCGCGCAGGCGCATCCGGTAGAGTTCGGCGTGCACGTCGTGTTCGAGCAGCGCCTCGTACAACACCCGGGCGTGCTCGTAGGGCACCGTTAGATCCAGCGTGCCGTGAAAGAGAAAAAACGGCGGCGCATCGGCATGCACGTGCGCAATCGGCGAGGCCGCCCGGTAGGATTGCGGCGCTTCGTCCTGCTTGGCCCCCATGAGCTGCCGGAGCAGCTTGCCGCCGGAGAACAGGCCGAAATCCGACGGAATGCCGCCCACCACCACCGCAAAATAGCCCTCGTCATCCGGCCCGTATTCGGCATTGAGCGATGAGTCCGTGCCGGCGACCAGCCCGGCCAGCGCCACCAGGTGCGCGCCGGAGGAAAACCCCAGCCCGCCAATCCGGTCGGCATCAATCCGCAGCCGCGAGGCCTCCTCCCGCATCCAGCGATGCGCGATCTGCACATCATGGAGCTGGGCCGGAAAGCGATACTCGGGTGCGAAGCGATAGTCGATATTGACCGCCACGAAACCGCGATCGGCCAGCCGGCGAGAGATGCTCGTCATATCATCCCGGCTGCGCCGCTCCCAGCCGCCGCCGTGGACCACCAACACCGCCGGCCAGGCCACCCGCTCGCCATCCGGAATATAGACATCCGCATACAGCGCCTGCGGCCAGTCCGGCGGCGAAAAACGCTGATCGGCCAGCACCACATGGCCCTTCTGCGGCAACGAAATGTCACGCCCGGGGTCGTTTAGATGACGCGCGCAGCCGACCAGGACCAGGCAAGCCAGCAGCACCACCGTGAAGACAATCGAATTGGTCATGAACAGCATCATGGCCACACCCGAGTGACGTTGCCATCAATGCGTTTGACTGAGAGCACCCGGAATTCGAACTGAACCGGCTAGGTCTGCTGGCTTGTTGGCAACCGTTCAACCAGGGATACTGACCGTATGGATGACGGAGACTGCCCCTTCTGCCAGCCGGATCCTGACCAGGTGTTCCACGAAGACGAGCACGTGCTCGCCCTTTGGGATCGCTACCCCGTCAGCCCGGGCCACGCCCTACTCGTCCCACGCCGGCACGTCGCCGGCTGGTTCGAGGCATCGCCGGCCGAGCAACTGGCGGTGGTCGCGGCGCTTCCCGTAGTGCGAGAGATGATCGAACGCGTGCATCAGCCCAATGGCTGGAACATCGGCATCAACGTCGGTCGGGCGGCTGGCCAAACAATTTTCCATTTGCACGTTCACCTGATCCCGCGTTACAAGGGTGATCAGGAGGATCCAAGAGGTGGGGTACGCCACGTGATGCCCGACAAGGCCAAGTACTGGGGGAGCTGATCGACTATGGGCCTGCTGGACTACGAGCGCCGGTTCTCGAATTTGCGCATGAATAGCAATGGCGGCAGTCGAGGGGGTGGCGGGGGCGGCCACCGCAGCCCGCACAAGGTGGCCATGCTATTGGCGGTGATCGACGGTATTCAGTCCGGTGAGATCGTCGACAACCGCATCTTCTTCAGCCAGGCACTGCGCGCTCGATTCAAGACGCATCTTGAAACGCTGGCAGGAGAGACAGACCGCAATAACCCTCATCTGCCCTTCTTCCACCTCCGTAGTGAGGGCTTCTGGCACCACCAGACCAAGCCGGGTGGCCGCGCCGAGTACGCTTCCCTCAGCACTGTAAGCGGCCCGGGCGTGATTGAGCGTTGCATTCACTACGCATACCTTGATGACGAGCTTTTCGAGTTGCTCGGCAATTCGCTCGTCGCGGAGCTGCTCCAGCAAGCCCTACTCACCAATCTCGACGACGCCCGACGCGAGGAACTCCTGCGCTCGGCCGGGGGCTGGGACTGGCTCGAGTGCGAACTCGTCGTCCAGGACTACCTGGCAATGCTCAACCAGGATATTCGAGGCGAGCCGTACAAAAAGGCAGAGCACAGAAAGCGGCTACGGACCAGGCTTAACAATCGCAGTGAAGGTTCGATCGAGTACAAGCACCAGAACATCAGCGCTGTCCTTCTCGAGCTAGGTCTTCCATACGTTCCTGGCTACAAGCCAGCCTTCAACTACCAGCAGCAGCTCAAGCAGGCCGTGCTCGCGCACATCGCTCGTGATCCCGCGGAATTCGACGAACTCACCCAGGGCGCAGAAGCTGAACCAGCGCCACCCAATCCGGAGAAGGTCAACTGGTCGAGCGTGTTCGACCCCGACCCGCCCGAGCGTCTGACGGACTACAAGCGGCCGGATCGTCGTTACCTTGGCCGCAAGATCGATTTCGCCACGCGAGAACGCCTGAATCGCGCCCTGGGCGAAAGCGGCGAACAGTTTGCGCTGGAATTCGAGCGCTATCGGCTCACTCAGAGCGGTCGCCCGGACCTCGCCGAAGAAGTGAAGTGGTCTAGCCGGGACGAAGGCGACGGACTCGGATTCGACATCCGCTCATTCGATCCAGACTACGAGAAGGAGCTGTTCGTCGAAGTAAAAACCACCAACTCCGGCAAATACCAGCCATTCCTAATCAGCGAGAACGAAAGGGCATTTTCAAACGACCAGGCCGGCAGCTACCGCCTGTATCGAATCTACGAATTTCACCGTCAACCCCGGCTGTTCATGCTGAGCGGGGCTCTCGAGCAGCACGCAACCCTGCTGCCGCAGCAATACAGGGCAGTATTCGGCTACTAGCTACCGAGATACGGAGTCCGCGCATCTGGGCGCATTTGCGGGACTAGTAGCAAACGCTCCGAGTTAGAATCGGGTAAATGAACAGAAGCCACAAACCCTTCCAGGGAGAGTGAGCGGACCCAAGCGCTGCACGAATTTCTACTGGCACATTGGAATCAAGACCTTCGCTGCAAACGGTCGTCCACCGTCTAAACGCAGCTGACCTCTCAACATCCGTTGGTTCAATCTGGGGGATCCCGCAGGTGTGTCGGTTGTCTGAGAGGGACAACGTAGAAGATTCTCACAATATGAGAAATCAAGAATCTAAGGTGGCGACAGAAACGTTTGATCGCTAGGAATGGCGTATGTCCTCTACGCTGTTCCTATTGGTCAAGCCTATTAATGCTTTAGTCCGTCCAAGGTGAGCTAAGACCCAGCGAGACTGCCTGGATTCAGCTGCCCACGGAGCCGGAACGAGGCGCTTCATCAGACCTTGACTACATAAGGGCGCCATATGGGTCATCGGCACTTGACGGCGCTCGGTACCCGGCCTATGGTGCATCAAAGTGCTGCACCAATGCGCACCTATGCACTCGAGGGTCAGGGCTATGACTTCCAAGTACCGCATCACAGTGAACTTGTCGGAAGACGAGTACCAAGAACTTGCACAACTGGCCGCTGAATGCGCCGCTTCTCGGGCGTGGATCTGTCGGCGAGCTATCAAGGATCTTCTCGATTGCCAGCGGAAGGTCCAACCGGCATTACCGCTAGATGCCCCATATTCAGTGAGGAAAGCGAGCAATGACTGACACGAATCAGCACGATCGCCGAAGATATTTAGAGTTTTTTGCGGGGGGCGGCATGGCGCGCTCCGGACTGGGCGCAAATTGGCACTGCGTATTCGCCAATGACATTGATCCCAAGAAAGCGAAGTCCTATACGGAAAACTGGGGCGGTGACCACCTAAGAGTCGGGGATATCCGCGAGATCAGTGTCGCCGAGCTCCCGACTGCAGACCTCGCGTGGGCCTCCTTCCCATGCCAGGATCTTTCACTGGCAGGTGGGGGAGCCGGGTTGAGAGGCGATCGATCAGGGACGTTTTGGCCGTTCTGGCACCTCATGAAACAATTGATAGAAGAGGAGCGGGCCCCCTCGGTGATCGCGCTCGAAAATGTCTGCGGTACCCTCACGTCTCACCAAGGGCAAGACTTTGCTGCCATTTGTGAAACGTATCACACGGCAGGCTATAGAGTCGGCGCTGTGGTCATTGATGCAGCTCGCTTTGTTCCACAGTCTCGACCTCGTCTCTTCGTGATCGGCGTCAAGTCGGATATTCAAATTCCACAGTCGCATTGTCGAAATAAACCGGATCCCGAATGGCACTCGCGAGGAGTCCTCACAGCTTACGATAGGCTGCCTCAACGTCTGAAAGAGTCATGGGTATGGTGGCACCTTCCGTGCCCGAGTGCGCGACAGCACAAATTTGCAGACCTTATCGAAGAAGAACCGACGGGCGTAGAATGGCACACAGTGGAGGAGACGAAGCGCTTACTGGCGATGATGACGGACGTAAACCTTGCCAAGGTGCGGGAAGCTGAGCGAGCCGGAACCCGAAAGGTTGGTGCGGTCTATAAGCGAACTCGGCAAGACGAGGATGGCTACAAAGTGCAGCGAGCCGAAGTGCGCTTTGATGACATCGCAGGATGCTTGCGGACACCGGCTGGCGGTTCGAGTCGGCAACTAATACTTGTGGTGGATGGCCCAAAGATTAGGTCGCGCCTGATATCTACACGAGAGGCAGCGAGATTAATGGGTCTACCCGACTCGTACTGGCTGCCAGAAAAATACAACGAAACATATCACCTCCTTGGTGATGGTGTGGTAGTTCCAGTTGTTCGCCACCTTGCGGCGAATTTAATTGAACCGATTCTCATGTCAGTCCATAAAACAGATGAGCAGGAAGCTGCTTAAATGCCAGGTGATGATCTAAAGTCGGCCCTATATACGTTTGCGAAGAAGGAAAAATTCAGAGGTAAGGGGCCGCTGTCTATTGCGTTGGTGATCACACAGCACGCTAAGAAAAATGGCCTGCCGTTGGATCCCGAAACACTTGTTACTGATGGTGGTGGTCAGGTGCGGGGGCTTGGTAAAAATGCAGTTCAGTCTGTTCTAGAACGCCATGGAGAATATCGAGTGCTGGCTTCGGAAGGCGGTCGGACCAGCCGTGGCAGCCTGGGAAAAATGCGGGCATATGTCGCCTTCCTAAACACGCTGGAAGAGAAGATCGCTTTGGATTTGGACATCGTTGAAGATTTCTGGATTAAGCAGGTTAAGGAGTTCTTTGCTGGGCATCCGTTCAAGATTAAGCTGGATTCATCGCGTGGGCTTCGCACAGTTGTTCACCACGTTATCGATCAAGCCGTTGAGCGCCAAAAAGAATCCGGCGGGACATACTACGCTGGTGCGGTGCTGCAGCATATGGTGGGTGCAAAGTTGGACTGTGCCCTTGGAGAAGGAAACTTCCAGCACAACAGTTTCGCGACGGCGGACGCGCCAGGCGGAAGGGCTGGGGACTTTGTCGTTGGCGATGTTGCAATCCACGTTACGACCTCGCCGGGTGAAGCGGTAATCGGTCGCTGCAACGACAACCTAAACGATGGATATCAACCGGTACTCGTAACCATGGACCGCGGGTTGCTAGTTGCCCAAGAGCTGGCGAAACAGAGGGGTATTGATGATCGGATCGACATATTTGAGATTGAGCAGTTTGTCGCGCTCAATCTCTATGAGATAGGTAGGTTTGACGGCGATGGAAGGCGGACAGCTGTGATGGATCTTGTGAAGCGTTACAACGAGATCATCGAGGAGTTTGAGACCGATCCAAGTATTAAGATTGAATTGAAGCGATGACTGAGGCCGCGCAACACCGCAGCCGAGTTATGCGAGCTGTAAAAAGTAAGGATACGGAGCCCGAAATGGCAGTGCGGCGGCTGGTGTATCGAATGGGTTATCGGTACAGGCTTCACCGCAAGGATCTTCCAGGCAATCCCGATCTGGTGTTTGGGTCGCGCAAGAAGGTCATATTTGTGCACGGATGCTTCTGGCATGGCCACGATTGCAAACGTGGAAGCCGGATGCCGAAGAGTAACCGCAATTATTGGGAGCAAAAGATTTCCCGGAATCAGGAGAGGGATCGAGAGCACCTAAAGGCGCTTAAAGCTGGAGGCTGGCGCGCTCTAGTTCTGTGGGAGTGTGAATTAAAGGAGAACGGGGAAATTGAACGTCGGTTGAGCGAGTTTTTGGAGCACTGACGAGAGGCCCCAATTGAAACTGTGAAAAAGCCACCCTTTCCGACCAGTAGGCGTTTAACGTCACGCCGGTGTACACGCTCGAGTTCTGCGCGGTCTCGCCACTAAAGCAATAAGCTGCCAGAATCTCGCCGTCAGGAAGTGCTACACGAAGCGGTGGACAAGCGCATCAAGGAGGTCGAGATCATCCCCGGCCGCGGCTCGGGGCAGCTCAAGAAGCGCGTGCTCAAGTTTCTGGAACGCCCGGATATCAAGGCGCTCTACCATCGTGTCGACAAGGACTCGAAAAATCTGGGGCGCTTGTTCGTGCACTTCCGGTTCTGATGGCATCGAGGCGCACGGCTGCAGACGCATGGCCATGCGGGGAAGGATCAGCGAGTCACCCTCGGCGGAGTCGTTCCCGAACCTATTGCAGTATGTACTCGATGGTTGTCACCACCCGCACCAGCTTGACTTCGGGCGTCGACGGGTCGCGCTCGTTGATCGAGAAAAAGCCCTGGCGGGCCGAGCGGATGGCGCCGACTGCCGCGTCGGAGTCGGCGGCGAACTGGGCTGCGGCCGCGCGCGCGTCGGCGGTGGCTTCGGCGATCATTTCGGGCTTGATGGCCTCCAGGCCGGTGAACAGGAACTGTACCGACTGGCCCCAGTTGGGCGTGAGCACCACGCCCTGGCTGATCAGCTCGGCGGCTTCTTCCAGCGCCGTGCGCATGGCCTCGACGCGGGTGGTGCGCAGGGTGACGCCGCGCTCGGCCATGTAGCGGTTTTCCGGCCGCTGCTCCCCGTAGGCGTGGATCCACTGGTCGGTGATGCGCGGTGGCGTGCGGCTGATCTCGTCCTCGTCGAAGCCGCGCAGCTTGAGATAGGCAATGACCGCTTCGTCGGCGGCGTCCATGGCGCTGCGGATCTCCTCGAGCGTTGTGCCCGAGAGCTGGAACTGGATCGGCCAGATGGCCAGGTCGGCCGTCACTTCGCGCTCGGCCAGGCCCTTGACCTCCACGTAGCGATCGCTGATGCGAAAGTCGCGTATCGCTCCGCCCAGAACGACGGCAGCCACGATCAAACCCAGGGACAGCAGTCCCGCGGAAATCCAGCTTTGCCGGTCGTTCATGTCAGTTTTCGCCGCAATTGATCAGGGGGGTCAATTTAGCCCAGAAACCGGCCGCTGTCGCGCTGGAGATGAATCGACGTTTCAGCGGAAACGTGTACTTCGCGTGGGACTGCCGTGTATGCATCTTGCAGCTGGTGCTCTCATAATGGCTACATGAGCAAATTGATCGCCGTTCGCAACGTGCCGGATCAAGCCAGGAATGAACTAGCTGCCCGAGCCGCCCGGCAGGGGCAGTCTGTGCAGGACTTCCTGCGGGCCGATTTGATTGCACTTGCGGATCGGCCCAACAATCGAAGCCTGATGCAAACCGGCCCCGATGAACCCTGGGCCGGGGTCTTGGTGGCCTAACATGCGTTTTGCCGCCATCGATTTCGAAACTGCCAACCGCGGCGCCGACAGTGCATGCGCGGTGGGTGTGGTGATGGCCGAAGATGGCCGTATCGTTCATCGCGAGAACCACCTCATCTGTCCGCCGCCCGGCGAGTTCGTGTTTACCTATATCCACGGTCTCGGCTGGGACGATGTCTGCGATGCACCCGATTTCGGCCAGGTCTGGTCTAGGCTCAACCCGATGCTAGAGGAGGTCGATTTCCTGGCCGCCCACAACGCGCCTTTCGACCGCAGGGTGCTGCACGCTTGCTGCGACAGCCATGGCCTGTGTTTGCCGGAAGCGCCCTTCGAATGCACCGTGGCCCTGGCACGCCGGGTGTGGGGTATCTATCCCACCAAGTTGCCCGATGTCTGCCGCCATCTCGGCATCCCCTTGAACCACCATGACGCCGCATCCGACGCCGACGCCTGCGCCCGTATCGTGCTGGCTGCCGAAGAAGCTGGCTGGCGCCCGTAGGCGTCCGGATCATTGGCTTCCAGCACATGGCCAAGCTAAAACTCGACCTCCACGACATCTACGACCGCGGCAACGCCATCGACCAGGAACTCGAGCGGGTGATCCACGAGGCGGTGGACAAGCGCATCAAGGAGGTTGAGATCATCCCCGGCCGCGGTTCCGGGCAGCTCAAGAAGCGGGTGCTGAAGTTCCTGGAGCGCCCGGACATCAAGCAGCTCTATCACCGCATCGACAAGGATTCGAAGAATCCGGGACGTTTGTTCGTGCATTTCCGGTTCTGAACGATGCCAGCGTGTTTGACGCGCTCATCTTATGCGGTGAGCAAGGCAGCCGGAATCACTCCGATACCGTCCTTGCGCCGGTAGGCTTCGGGTCCGGTGTGGATCACCACTGCATCGAGCAAGTCATCTCCAATCCGGTCCTTCAGCCAAAGTAGGTGCTTGACGTCTTCGTCGCTCACGGTTCGGCTGAGCTTGACTTCGATTGCCAATACCTTTCGGTCTGCACGCTCGATGATGAGGTCGATTTCGCGCTGGCCGCCGTGCAGGCGCAGGTGTCTCACATGGGCCTCGCTCGCCTGGGCGTAGACGCGGAGGCTGAGCGTTACCAGCGATTCGAACAGCCGACCCAGCAATGATCCGCCGCGGGCCACTCGTGGTCCCCTTTCGCTGCCTTCGAGCAGCGCGGCGGCATCCAGGCCGAGCAGGCGAGCGGCCAGTGCCGGGTCGGCAAGATGATGTTTTGGAGACTGCGCCAGCCGATGGAGTTCGTTCTGTGTGGGCAGCCAGGCCGGGACTGGATCGAGAATCCACAGCCTTGCCAGGGCATCATGCCAGGGCTGGGTCGTGGTTTTTGCCGGCTTGTCGCCCTCTCCGCTCGTTGCCGCATCGCGTATCGCCTCGAAGCTGGCCGAGGTTGCCGTCGCGGCGGCGTAAGCGATCAACCAGCGTCTCAGTGCGTCGGGCCGGCGTACGGTCAGACCCTGTTCCTGGAAGTCTCGCTCGATGATTCGGTGCAGGTAGCCGTCGAGCTGGGCGCGCAACCCGCGGCCCGAGTAATCGCGAAGACCGGGCAGACCGGATTGGACGATTTCATCGACATACTCCTTCAGCCCCGTTTCGCACTTTCCATCGAGCCCGGGCCGCTCACCGAGCAACAATTCACCCAGACTGACTGTCGGCCGTGTCAGGTTGCGCTCGGCAAGCGACAAGGGTCGCATCCGTACCGTGACGATGCGGCCTGCGCCGGAATGGGTGGGCGCGTCGGCCGGGCTGGCCGAGCCGGTCAGCAGAAATTTTGATGGCGGACAGCCGGCATCGACTGCGCGGCGGACGATGTCCCAGATGGCTGGCACTCGCTGCCATTCGTCAATTAGAAGCGGTGGGTCGCCGGACAGTACCCGCGAAGGGTCGGCCTCAACGATCGTGCGCTGGGCCGGATCATCGAGTTGATGGATCGTCTCGGCGCGACGTCGGGCGGTTTCTGTCTTGCCAACGCCCTTGGGGCCCTCCAGTGAGATGGCGGGCAGCTGGGGCAGCAATTCGTCGAGCTCCCCGTCGACGATTCGTTTGAGATATTGCGTACTCAAGGACGGTCGGCCTCGGTCCGGTGCCAAAGTTTGTGCGTGACGGCTGGATGCACTTGGCAGCATCTACACTACCGTTTCGCAATTTCATACACTACCATTTCGCAGCGCGATACACTACCGTTTCTCGTATTGTTATCACCCGCCTCAATAAGGACTCGAAGAATCCGGGGCGCTTGTTTGTGTATTTCCGGTTCTGACGGGCGCCGGGGCCGCCCATGCGAGCGGTAATCAGCCGTTGACGTACAGATTGTTGTACATTAAAATTCCGGCATGTCTACGATCAGCTATACCGATCTGCGTCGCCGTCTGGCCAGCGCCATGGACCAGGTCAACGAAGACCACGCGCCGCTGTACATCACCCGCCAGAAGGGCAAGGGGGCCGTCATGCTTTCGGCGGATGACTACGCCTCGATCGAGGAAACGCTTTACCTGATGTCCAGCCCGCGCAACGCGGCACGGTTGACCGAAGCGATTGAGGGTTTGCGGCGAGGCGAGGCTGAGGCGCGTGAACTGATCGAGTGAAGATCTGTTTTCATGCCAACGCCTGGGCCGATTACCTCTACTGGCAGAAGGCCGATCCGAAAAAGCTCAAGCGCATCAACGAACTGATCCGCGCCATCCAGCGCGACCCCTTCCAGGGTATTGGCAAGCCAGAGCCGTTGAGAGGGAACTGGTCGGGCTTCTGGTCCCGCCGGATCGATCGCGTACACCGGCTGGTCTACGCGGTTGAAGGCGACAAGCTGTTTGTCGCCCAGTGTCGGTTTCACTATTGATAGCCGATGGTAGGCTTGCCGCATGAGCGACATACACACCATCGATACGCACTACCTCGATCGCCCCGAAGTGGCGGCTGCCTATCTGATCGTCGAAGGCGATCGCGCGGCCTTTGTCGACAACAACACCAATGCGGCGGTGCCGCGGCTGCTGGCCGCGCTCGACGAACAGGGGCTTTCGCCTGAGCACGTCGAGTACCTGATCATCACGCATGTGCATCTCGATCATGCCGGCGGGACGTCCAAACTGGCCAAGGCCTGCCCGAACGCCACCGTGCTGGCCCACCCGCGCGCCGCACCCCACGTGATCGATCCGTCCAAGCTGGTTGCCAGCGCCTCGGCGGTTTACGGAGAAGACGAGTTCGAGCGCCTTTACGGAACCATTGAACCGGTGGCCGAGGAGCGCGTGCGCGTGATGGATGATGAGGAGACCCTGCGTTTCGGCAACCGCGAGCTGCGCTTCCTGCACACTCGCGGCCACGCCAATCATCATTTCTGCATCGCCGACAGCGCCTCGGGCGCGATCTTTGCCGGCGATGCCTTCGGGCTGGCCTACCCGGCCCTTCAGGGTGAGGGCACCTTCGCGTTTCCGTCGACCAGCCCGACGGATTTCGAACCCGAGCTGGCGCGCGAGTCGATCCGCCGGCTGGTGGATGAACAACCGAGCTGCATCTACTTGACGCACTTCGGCGCGGTGACCGATATCGAGGAAGCGGCCGGGCAGTTGACGCGCCACCTGGATTTTGCCGAGAGAGTGCGCGACGACGCCGAGGCCAGCGACCTGCCCGACGAGGCGCTGGAAGCGTATTGCCGCCCGCGCCTGTATGACTATGTCGCCGGCCTGCTCGATGGCCGGGGCAACCTCGGCCGCAACGCCAGCGTCTGGTCGCACCTGAAGCTCGATCTCGACATCAACGCCCAGGGCATCGCGTTTGCCGCCAATAAGCGCCGGCGCAAGGCCCGCGGCGCCTAGGTCTGCCCGCGCCTTACAGCTTCCCCGGCTCCAGCGGCCGCTCGCGGTGCACCAGGATCCACTCGGCGTGTTCGTCCAGGGCGGCTTCGCCGAGGGCGCGCAGCAGATCCCGTTTCTCGGCCGCGGTCTTGCAGCGCGACAGGCGGAAACAGGCCATGCGGTAGATGTCGAGCATGTAGCTGTACTGCTTGAGCAGTTCCTTCTCGGCCACCTTGTGGGCGTAGGCTTCGCGCACGGCGGCGAGCAGCGGCAGCATGCCCATGGCGGCGACCATGCCGGTGACAGCCACGTCGTCGAGCTGATGCTGCAGCAGGGCCAGCACGACGGTGATGACGATACCGGCCCACAGGGTGAGGGCCACCAGCCGGCTGGTCTGGGTGACGTGGCGGCGGTGGCTGCGACAGCGGTTCTCGAAGTAACCGAGCTGGCCGGTGCCGCCGGGCTGCCCGATCCAGTGTTCGATGACGCTGTCGACATCGGCGGCGCGCCGGCGCATGTAATCTTCGGGCGCGCCGGCAAAACGCATGACGTTGCGGATCCAGCCGATCTCGACATCCTGTTTCTGCAGGAAATTGTCGTAGGCGAAGTCGTTTCGCAGCTGGCCCGATACCCCGCCCAGGCGCCAGTAGAACTGCACGCGCAATCCCTCCGCCAGCGCCCGGTAGTCGAGGAACTTGCGATGCCACTGCAACCTGGAGACAAGGCGGTAGAGCGCGAAGCCGACGAAGAACAGCACGAGGAAGGCCGCGATCATCGAGGGGTGGTCGAGATCGGCGTAGGCGATGAAGGAAAGGCCCATTAGCGCGGCCAGCACGTAGAGCACCCGCAGGGCGACGCGATAGCGCCACGCGTAGCGGCCGGCCAGGTGGTCGGCCAGGGTGAAGTACTCGGCCGTGCGCGCCAGGTCGGGCTGCCCGGCCAGCCCGTCGTTCCAGCCGGGCAGTACATCGGCGATTGAAGGCGCGTCGCTAACCCGCGCGACGTCGCGGTTGAACTCCCCGGTGCGCTTGATCATGCGGTTCAGGCTGGCCGGGATGTCCTCGACCGCCATGCGCTCGGGGTCGGCGACCAGCCAGCGCGCGGTGCCGGGCTGCAGTCCGGCGGCCGGTGACCCGTGCCCGCGGTCGCGCGAGCACACGATGTGGTAGACGAGATCGGTGTCGTCCTTGGCCAGGCCGCGGCGCTCGGACGGGTTCAGCCCAAGCTGCGCCATGTCGCCGAACTGGTGGTACTCGACGACTTCGGCCGTGCCGCCGCTGTGCCGGGCGGGTTTGCCGTCCCAGATGGCGATCAGGATCTGGCAATGGTCGGAACTGTAGATGCCCGCCTTGGCATAGGCCTGGTCGCGCTTGCGCTCGGCGTTCCCGCGCGCGGCCCTCATCTCGACCACCATGGCCCCGGCCAGCAACTCGCGAAACGCTTTTCTCGAATCGTGGTCGCTAAAATCCTCTTCGTAGACGTCAACCGGTAGCGGCAGGGGCACGAGCAGCTCGATGTCGCGCTCGCGCGCCACTTCCGCGGCGATGCGGTCGCCACCTTCGGCAAGCGGCGTGACCAGGCGCAGCGGCGTGTCGGGATAGCGGGCCTCGAGCAGGTCGAACAGCTCGCGCAACCGCCGCCTGATGGCGGGAATTTCTTCCTCGACCAGGTCGCGGTGCCCGGTCACACCCAGCGACAGCGGGACCTTGTGATCACTGTTCATCGGCGTAGCGCCAGGGTTCGCAGCGCCCGGTATTCGGGCGAGCTGAAACCGGCCTCCTCGACCTGTTCGTCGAGCTCGTCGGCCGCGTCGTGATGGCCGCCCAAACGCGCCAGCAGGGCCGCCAGGTGCCAATGGGCCTGGTGTTGGCGCGGATGAGCGGCCAGCTGTTCCAGGGCGGCCTGGGCGGTGTCGCCGCCGGCGAGCTGCTGCAGGACGGCCAGTTCGTAGTAGTGACGGGCGGTGATATGGTCCTCGCGCGCAGTTTCCAGGTTGGCGCGCGCCAGCGGCATGACACGATCCAGGTAGTCGCCGGCGGTGGCCGGGTCGCCCTCGAGCAAGGCGACGGTCGCCAGGTTTCGTCCCGCCGACACGGCCACGCCCGCCCACAAGGAGTTGTCCGGGTTGCCGGCGGCAATGGCCAGCAGTTGTTCGAACGCGGCCTTGCCCCCGCCCAGTGCGTCGACCATCACCACGCCGATATTCCCGGAATGTTCCGGGGCAAATCGGCGCAGCAGTGCCATTCGGCTGCGCGCGCCGAGCCAGTGAACCCGCCATTCCAGATTCTCCGGATCACCTTCGGCCAGGGTGTTGTACCGGGCGATGGCGCGCGACTGGGCCTCGATCGCCGCGGCAACGCGGCCCAGGGCGAACTCGGCCCGCGATTGCCGGCTCCACGCTTCGGCCTCGATGCGCCTGTGGAAGGGGTGCCTGGTTTGCTCGGTGACTTCGGCGTGGGCTTGCGCGGCCGCACGGCGGTATTCAGCCGCGCCCTTCCAGTCGAAACGGGCTTCGCGCACGGCGGCCCGCCAGGAATCGTTGGCGGCCATCTCGAAGCGCAGTTCGGGGTTGTCCGGGCTGCCTTCGGCCAGCGAATCGAAGATCACGCCGGCCTCGGTGAAGGCCGTTTCGGCCGCCTCCAGGTCGCCCTGGTCGAGGGCCAGCGTGCCGAGATTGGACATGGCATAGGCTTCTTCCAGGCGATAGTCGGGGTTGTCGGGCGCTAGCGCCACGAGTTCGCTGGCGCTTTGCGCGTAGCGTTCCCACAACGGCCGCGCGCGATTGAACTGCAGCGCCTGGTAGTGGCTCGAGCCCAGCCAGAACTCCGCCTGCGCACGCTCGAAAAGCACTTCCGCATCGCCGGCTTTGCGCTTGGCCAGCGCCTCGAACTGCGCCAGCGAGGTAGCGAAGGCGCGCTGGGCGGCAGCGTGCTGTCCCTGCTGCAGACGGACTTCCCCGATCTGGCGCAGTGCCAGGGCCTGCTTTTCCAAAGCGTGGTGGTTGATTTCCTTCGGCGGCAGGGCGGCGAAGTAGGCTTCGGCCTTCTCGCCGACGGCGTCGAGCACGTCCAGGCGGCCGACCTCGCGCAGGCGCGTGCGCAGGTCGCCCAGCATGAAACCGATCAGGTCCTCGGCCTGGGCGCGGCGCACCTGCGCAAGGTCGCGCTGCTGGACGGCGTAAATGGCGGTCAGTGTGGTGATCATGGCCACCAGGGACGCGACGGCGGCCAGTCCCATTGCGCGCCGGTAGCGGCGCTGCGCATCGCGGCGCTTGATGACGTCGAAACCGACCCCGAGCAGGCCGGCGATGACCTTGAGCATGCCGTCGCGCGGCCCATCGGCGCCCGGCCGCAGGTCGCCGGCGATGGGCTCGAAGCCCGCCGCGCCCTCGCTGCGCAGGGCCGGTGGAAAACACTCGTGTTCGTCTCCGCTGTTGGGTTCGCCCTCGATGATCAGCGGGAACACCCGCCGCCGGCCGTGGGCGGCAACAAAAACCCGGATTTCCTGCTCGACCCATTTCGACCTGGCCGCCGCCGGCGTGCAAAGCACGATCAGCGCGCCGGAGTCGCATAATGCCGCTTCCAGGCTGTGACGCAGGTCGCCCGAACTGGCCAGATCGTCGCGGTCGCGAAACACGGGGCGCAGCCGTTCGCCGACGACCTGCCCCCCGACCTTCAGCCCGCGTAAGGCCGCGGGCACCCGGAATGACTCGATTCGTCGGTGTACCCTGCGCGCGTGCCGTTCGTCGGCGTGCCCGTAGCTCAGGTAGGCCCAGTACGCCACAGGGCGCTCCGCTGTTATTCGCGGATGTCGTAAATCCGGGGATCGAGCTTCACGCGCTTGCCGTCCTTGTTTTCCAGCGTGACGGTGTAGCCGTCGTAGCTGCCGTAATGGCCGGTCGGAACGTTGGAAGCGTTGATGGTCAGCTTGTCGGTGGGGGTCAGGTCGACGTCGGGCGCCGGGGCGAACGCAACCCCCGGGATCCCCTCGCTGCTGAGGTTCCACTGGACGATCTTGAAGTTTTCCCGGGTCGTGTCCTTGACCTTGATTTCCCAGGAGCCGGATTCTTGTGCCAGCGCGACTTCGCCGGCCGGGCCGTCGTCGTCGCCGACCGGCTCGGGCGTGATCTTTCCGTTCCTGAACCCGTAGCCACCCGTGAACATGTAGTAGTAACCGGCCGGGTGCGTCGGCTCGAAGTTGAGCGGTTGATCCTTCCTGATGTTGGCCTTGATCTTGATTTTCGGCATGCTGGCAACCTCTCGGAATTACCGATTTTTGTGACGTGCGTCACACGTCAGTGCCGAATATAGCACTTGCTTGTTCCGTAGGGAATCGTATCGGGCTAACTACTTGCCCGAGCGGGACGGATTGGTGGCGCCAAGCCGGCTAGTCCGGGGAATGCCTTGACGGGGTTCTTGCCGCTTGCTTCGTGGCGTCCGCGCGATTGGCCTGGTGTAGCTGGTTAAGCCGCTGGATGAAGGCGTTGGCGTCGCTATCGGTCTGGGTGTCGAAGCCGACCACGGTGACGGTACAGGTCAGGGTGTAGTCGGCCTCGCCGACACGGAAGGGCGGGTCGGCCAGCACTTCGAGCAGGCGTTGGCTGAAAATCCCGGCGCCTTCTTCCCCGGTCATGGGCAGGATGATGAAGGGCACGGCGCGTTGTGATTTCTCCAGCGAGCCGACCAGGTCGAGTTCTTCGCGTGCCAGGCGGACGATGCGGTCATAGAGTTCGGGCAGCAGTTCCGGGATGTCGTCCTTGCGCGGCCGGCGCGAGGCGCCGTCTTCGGTGGGGACCAGCCATTCGACCAGCAGCTTGATGGCCGAAAACGGGTTGCCGTAGCGATGGGCGCTCTTGACCTCGTGCTTGAGAAAGCGGGCGGTGTTGCTCACGCTCAGTACCGAGCGCGGGATTTCGGTTGGCTTTTTCGGCTCGGCGACCTTGTCGCTGGACTTCTGCGCCCGGCGATGCGCGAGCTCCATTTCGAGCTGCCTGGCGGCCTCCGGTGCCAGGCCGCCTTCGCTCATGCGTTCGATCAGTTCCTTTTGCACGCGCCCGAGCTGCTCTGACAGGCTGCCGGGTTGAGTCGGTTTACCCGCCCGGGCGGGGCTCAGCGCCAGCTTGCGGCTGATGCGCTCGAAATAGTCGGTAAAGGCGCTCGACAGTTGCTGGTCATCACCGACGCCGCCGCGGCGAAGCTCGCTGGCGAGCACGACCAGGCGCGTGGCTTCTGCGGGGTCTTCGCGGATCTGCCGGACGATCTCGTCGACGTCCATCCCGACCTCTTCGGCGCCGCCCTCCAGGGCCCGCACCAGGTGCTCGCCGCGCAGCTCGTTGGACAGTTCGTGCACGAGATCGGTGTACTTGTCGAGCGGCATGCCCTCCTTCATCAGGCCTGTCTTGAGGCGCGGCAGCAGGCGCTTGAGGTCGCCCGCGTCGGGCAGCATGCGGTTGACGATCTGTGCCATGCGCTGGACCGAGAAGTTGCCGCCGCGGTACTCCTCGCACACCAGGCCGACCAGTGTGGAGTAGGTCAGTTCGTCGACCTCGCTGATTACCTCGTTGCCGGCTTCCATGATTTGATCGACGTCCTGCCGGGCCGATACGGCCTTGTGCAGGCGTTGCCGGAGCGCAGTCATGGCGGTGAACAATTCCTCTTGCGAAAAGCTCGCCGCGTCGCCGCCGCCGAATTCGACCTCGCGGGCCAGTTTCTGGAGGTGCTCGACCAGCCTGGCGCGCTGTTCCGGATCGGCGTCCGCCGAGGCCTCGAGCTGCTCGGCCGCGGCGTCCGGGTCGCCGGCCAGGCCGCTGAGAGAAAAGAAGGAATCGAGCTGGTTGAGCACGCGTTCGCCGGCGCTCGACAGGCGCGCGTGGGGCTTGTTCTCGTGGATGGCGTCGCCCTGGTCGACGCCCTGGTCAGTACTGCTGACCACCTTCTGTTCAGAGGTGACCTTGCGATAGACGATGTGGTTGAACAGGATGGCCCCGCTCTGGCGCTGGCGCAGGTCGGCCTCGGCGGCATCTAGCGATGGGTAGTCGGTCAGCGTCGAAAGCACCGACACCAGCGCCCGCGCGTCGGCGGCAGTCAGCCCAGCGCTGAAGCTGATCGACTCCAGCCCCATCTCGTTGAAGGAGTCCATCAGGCGCCGCGGATTGAAGCGCGTGCCCACCGGGTGCTTTTCAAGGTAGAGGCTGCCGCGGTCGAGGATCAGCGACAGCGACGGGTCCTTGATCAGGGCCTTGGAGAGCGTGTCGTGGAAGATCTCCAGCGCCCGCTCGGTGGTGGGGTGGTCCATGCTGAAGCCGCAGGCGTTCATGAACGCCGAGTTGAGCTGGCGGGCAATCAGTTCGGCGGTGCGGGCGTCGAGGTTATGGGTGCCGGACTGGCTCATGGTGCGACCTTTTGCTGTTGCGACTGGGCCCAGCGCTGGATCGCCTGGCCGAATGCGCGTGCGGTGACAAAGCGTTTGGCGGGATCGGTGGCGGTGGCCCTGGCGATGATGGCCTCCATGCCTTCGTCGATCCAGGGCGAGCAGGCCGAGGGCTGCTCGAGGAAAAAGGACTCGGGCTGCCGGATCTTGCGCCTGAGCGTTTCCTTGCCGGACTCGTTGCGGATCGGCAGGCTGCCGGCGAGGGCCTCGAACAGGATGACGCCCATGGCGTAGATGTCGGTGCGCCGGTCGGTGTCCCGGGCGGCCGCCTGCTCGGGCGAGAGGTAGCGCGGGGTGCCGACGATCAGGCCGCGAGCGTAGAACTCGATCTGCTGCGTCTTGGCGATGCCGAAGTCGGCGATCTGGGCGCGGCCGCTGCGGTTGTCGACGAGAATGTTGGCCGGCTTGATGTCCTGGTGCACCACGCCTTCTTCGTGGGCGAACTCCAGGCCCTCGAGCACTTCGCCGACCAGCCGGATGGTGTGGCGCAGCGGCAGGATCCGGCGCGCGGGCACGGGGTGGCGCCTGAGCTTGGCGAGGATGCGCGCGAGGTCCTGGCCGTCGACCAGCTGCATGACCTGGAAAAAATAATCCTCGTCTTCGCCGCTTTCGAAAATGGTGATGATGTTGGGGTGGTCCAGGACCGCGATGGTCTCGGCCTCGTCGCGGAACTGCTGGCGGGCGGAGTCGCTTCGCGCGATCGTCCTGGGCAGCAGCTTGATCGCTACCTGGCGCTTGAGCGACTTCTGGTAGCCCACGAACACCGCCCCCATCGCGCCGCGGCCGAGCTCGCGCACGACGACGAAGTTGCCGAAGCTTCGCCCGATGACGCTGGTGTAGTCGTGAGTGTGGATTTCGCCCAAGAAACTCGCCCCCGCAGCGGGTTTGTCGCCTGCATATTACCCCAGCGATTTTGAGAATCAAATCACGCCCTGAGACCGTTCATGTGCCTTCAACTACGGCCAGGCGGGGTTTCCTCCTTGTCTTCGTCGCTCAACCACGCGGGCAAGTCGGGCGAACGGGCCACCATGGTCGGCGGTTCCTCGTCGTCGGGCGCCATCACCACCGTCCCTCCATCGCGGGAAGGCGCGCCCCGTGCCCGGTGCTTGCCGGGGTTGGCGCCAGCCTGTTCGGGGTGGCCGAGGTATCGGGCCAGCCGCGTGCGCCGGCGAATCAGCAGGCCGATCATCAGCACGATGACGCCGCTGGCGCCGAGAATGACGGCGGCCTGGTTGTCTAGGGGCGCCTGCATCACCCCCCGGGTCCATTGCAACACCAGGCTGGTGTCGGCAATCGAGACCGGGTGGATCGGACCGGTCGCCGAACGGCCGCGGGCGTCCAGAATGATCGCCCCTGGATTGCCTTGCTGTGCGAGCGCGACGAAGTCCAGCATTTCATCGTCTCGCAGCAGGCTGGTGACGACGCTGACGGTCAGGCGCAGCAGCAGCACGCCCGTATCGCCGGGCATGCGCTGGGCCATGACCAGGTTCTCCGCCGGTGTCCCCGGCTGGAGAACGCGAATGTCGGCGCGCTCGTTGCGTATGGCCTCGATGACCATCTCCGTGGTCCCAAGGTCGAGGCCAATGTATTCACCCACGGCGATCTCGTTGATGTCCGCGGGCAGGAGGCGGATGTCGAGAATACTGACCACGCCGCGCTCCCGAAGCGCGGCGCGCAGTCTGTCGTTCGAGCCGGTTCGCACGGCATCGACCACGCTGGCGTCACGCAGGTCGGTCTGGATTTCGTCCAGCGCGTCCGCGATGCGGTCGGCCTGCCGCGAAGCCGCGCGATCGGAGCGCTCCAGTTCGAGCTGCGCGGAGAGATTCAGGTAGACGGCGAGTGCGCCGATCACGACGGCGAACAACCCCACGGCGACGGCGAGCAGGCTGCCCAGCCGCAGCAGGTCGGCGATCGAGTCCCGCGTCAGGTACGCCTGGCGCGTCTTCATGTGATAGCCATCACGAAACAGAAGCCCCTCTGTGACGCCCTACGTGACCTGGATTATGCCAGCCTTGCTCGCCCGTCTCCACTCGCGCTGCTTGATCTGGAGCAAGATTGACGGCGTTTGAAGAGTCTATGATCGGATGCAGGTGGAGGCGAGCAAACTCGCCGCAGGCGCGGCGAAGGAGACAGGATCATCATGCGTTTCGTACCCAAGGCCATGCTCAAGCGACTCTACAACCGCTCGAGCCTGCGCAACACCGATGGCGGCGTTGTCTTTTCGATCAAGAACCGGCTCAGCCCGGCGCGGCTCGAGGCGGTCGAGCATCTCAAGCTCGACGGCGACGAGGTCGCGCTCGAGAACGTACGCCTGTCGGTCGAGGGCGCGACGCCGCTGCGACTGTCCGAGTTGCCCGGCGACGGGCTGGACTTTCCCCTGGGCACGCTGCTGGTGCTGGAGCTGGGCGTCGATCCGCTGGGTGAGGGCGAGCACGATATCGAGCTGTCGTTCCAGGCCTCGCCCTTCGGCAAGCTCACGCTCTCGGTCACCGACGCACTCCAGGCCGGGAAGCGCTCGCCGGAGACTATCCCGCGCGATCCCGAAAACGACTACGGAGCCGACATCATCGGCGCGCGCCAGCGCTTCATCAAGGAACGCACCGGCGCCGACATCGAGCACATCGCGCGCTACTCCTTCGACCCGGCGATCACCCGCGGCAATATCGAGCACTTCACCGGTGCCGCGCAGATCCCGCTGGGGATCGCCGGCCCGCTGCATGTTCGCGGCCAACACGCCGACGGCGAGTTCTACGTGCCCCTGGCCACCACCGAGGGCACGCTGGTGGCGTCCTACAACCGGGGCATGCGCGTGATCCGCGAGTCCGGCGGTGTGAAATGCGCGGTCGTCGGCGACAACATGCAGCGCGCGCCGGTGTTCGCTTTCGAGGATGCCGCCGCCGCCCGGCGCTTCGCCGACTGGCTCAAGGAACGCACCGAAAAACTGCGCGAGGTCTGCGCCGAATCGGACCGGTTCGTGACGCTGAAGTACGTTGACTACTACCTGGCCAGCCGCTTCTGCTACACGCGCTTCAATTTCACCACCGGCGATGCCGCCGGCATGAACATGGTGGGCAAGGCGACCTTCGCGGCCTGCAACTGGATCCTGCAGAACTTCGACGGCGCCGAAGTGAAGGACTTCTACCTCGAGGCCAACCTCGCCACCGACAAGAAGGCATCGCAGATCAACACCATGCGAACGCGCGGCAAGCGCGTCACCGCCGAATGCACGGTCAAGCGCCAGGTGCTTCAGGATGTCATGGACGCCGACACCGAGCAGCTGTACATGCACTCGAAGATTGCCAGCATCGGTTCCATGCTCTCGGGGGCCAACAACAACGGCGCCCATGCCGCCAACGCCATCACGGCCATTTTCATCGCCACCGGCCAGGACGTGGCCAACGTGGCCGAGTCGTCGACGGGCATTCTCTATACGGAGCTGACCGAGGACAAGGATCTCTACATTTCGACCACCCTGCCGTCGCTGATCGTGGCCACGCTCGGCGGCGGCACGGGCCTGGCGACGCAGTCCGAAAGCCTGCGCATCATGGACTGCGAGGGCCCGGGCAAGGTGATGAAATTCGCCGAGATCGTTGCGGGCACCGTGCTCGCCGGCGAGATCTCCCTGGGCGCGGCGATTTCCTCGCTCGACTGGGTCTCCAGCCACGACCAGTACGGGCGCAACGATCCGACGAGTCAGTAGACAGTAATTGACCTGTTGCTGAAGCGGTTCCATAATGGTTCTGTTCCAGATCCGTTGACATGATCATGCCCAATCTTTCCATCAAGAATGTGCCCGAGCCGGTCGTGGAAGCGCTTCGGGCGAAGGCGCGGAGCAATCACCGGTCGCTGCAAGGTGAATTGCTGGCCCTGGTCACCGAGTCCACGGTTGCAGCCAGCAAGTCCGCT
The DNA here is from genome assembly GCF_042310375.1 of Wenzhouxiangella psychrophila. NCBI lineage: Bacteria > Pseudomonadati > Pseudomonadota > Gammaproteobacteria > Chromatiales > Wenzhouxiangellaceae > Wenzhouxiangella > Wenzhouxiangella psychrophila. The sequence continues at coordinate 90,779 of NZ_JBHJMQ010000001.1, forward strand.
GATGATCGGTTTGAGGAACATGCCGAGCCCGGCCAGGTGGACATCGAGGTGATTGCCAACGAGCATCGGGCCCGATGGCCGGAGCCTTTCGCCGAGGGGCCCGCCTCGAGCGACATCATTCGCGCAGAGCGCGATGCCCGATAATCCGTTGATCATTGCCGAACCGGCGGGCGCGTATGCTCGTCGACCGCCCCTGGTCGTCGATTGCAGTGTGCTTGCCGCCGTTCTGTTTGATGAACCCGAACGCGAATCGGCGGCGTTGGCGCTGGCTGGAAAAGCGCTGTTTGCGCCGGACCTGATCGATCATGAGCTGGCGAGCGTTGCCGTGAAGAAAGCGCGCGCCAGTCTCATTGAGGTGGCCGAACAAGGACTTTCCGATCTTGCCCGCCTGGCGATTTCCCGTAGACGAATCGACCCGACACAGCAGTGGGCCGCAGCGCGTGCCCACGACCTTACGGCCTATGACGCTGCCTATCTTCAACTGGCGATAGAACTACGAGCGCCCCTTGCGACATTCGACAAGCGACTCGGGCAAGCGGCGAGCAAGGTGCTGTCGGGCTGAATCACAACCGCGCTGTTTTAGCAGGAATAGTCCGGAGCGCTCGCCCGGGCAAGCGTCGGCACCGCTATGGCGAATCGCGACCAGCCCCGTCGCCGACCCGTTCATGCAGGAAATCGCTGATGAATTCGATATCGTCGTGTGACCACTGCCAGGCCTTGCGCACCAGCAGTGTGCCGCCGACCAGCAGGGCCACGCACGTCATCGGAATCGACAGCGGCATCGACTCCTCAATGCCGAACTGGGCGTGAAAAAAGGTCATCAATAGCACGAAGGCGGTAGCCGCGAAGACGCCCAACAACCAGAAAGCCGTGAAGGCCTGCACGAAGGGATGGATGGTGAACTCGCCTTTCAGGTGCAGGGTGCCCCGGCGCATGCGAAAGTCGGCGAACAACATGGGGCGCCAGGAGTTGGCCTTGAACGTTCCCGGCCGGCCTTCGATCGGCTCGATGCGGTAGAGCTTGACCCCTTCGCGTGAAACCCGGCCGCCCAGCTTTTCCTCTTCCAGTCGTGAAAACAGGGCCTTCCAGCCCGGGATGACCTGTTCGGAGAGGTGGTTGATCGCCTGGCTGCGCTGCACGGCCAGCGGCAAATCGAATTCAACCGACGGGAAGTAGAAGCGATAAACCCGCCGTAGCGGCTCGAGTGGATTGAGCGTCATGGCGCTGCCCCGGGAAGTGGTTCGGTGCTCACCCTAGCAGTGAGAAGGCGGGTTTGGCCATGGGAGACCTTGACGCCCTGTTGCGGTCCAGTGCGTCACCATGCCGGTCCACCAGACAGTTTTGTCATTGAGCGTCATGAATAAAACCGAACGCCCTGCTGGCTCCGGATCCACACGCCTTGCCATCGTCATCGGAACCGGCGGCATCGGTACGGCGCTGGCCGAAGCGTTGCGCGCGTCCGACGCCTGTGACGACGTGGTCGCCCTGTCGCGACAGAGCGACCCGCCCCTGGACGTCATGGACGAGGACAGCATTCGCGCGGCCGCCGAGTTCGTGAAGGGCCTCGATGGGGAGCCGCGGCTGATCATCGACGCCACCGGCTTCCTGCACGACGACCGATTCGGTCCGGAGAAGACCTGGTCGCAGCTTGATCCGGCGCACATGGCGAAGGCATTTGCCGTCAATGCCATCGGCCCGGCGCTCTTGATGAAGCATTTCCTGCCGTTGCTGCCCGGAAAGGGCAAGTCGGTGTTCGCCACGCTGTCGGCGCGCGTGGGCTCCATTGGCGACAATCGTCTCGGCGGCTGGTACAGCTACCGCGCCTCCAAGGCCGCGCTCAACCAGTTCGTGCGCACCGCCGCCATCGAACTGCACCGGCGATCGAAGGACGCTATCTGTGTGGCGCTGCACCCCGGCACGGTCGACACGAAACTGTCCGCGCCCTTCGGCAAGTCGGGCCTGAACGTGCGCTCGCCCGAAGTCGCCGCGCACGAGCTGTTGGCGGTGATCGCCGGGCTGGATGCCGACGCCAACGGCGGCTTCTTTGACCACAAGGGCAAGCCGGTGCCGTGGTGAGGCCGGAAAATGCGGGGTGGCGCGCCCGGGAGGACTCGAACCCCAACCCTTAGCTTTAACGAATCGGCGGATGGGAAGGCCGACACCCACGGCAGACTTGGGCTGCCACGGGTGCCGGCAATCTTCACTCAGTCCGTTGTGGAAAAGTCACTCTGGAAAATGATGTCGCCGCGGTTGAGTACGAGCGAGCCGGCTTGCTCGCTGGATGCGCCGGAGATCGTGAATTGGGTCCCGGATGTTGGATCGCAGGTCACGCAAGCGCCCAAACCGACGACGAAGTCATCGTACTGTTCCAATAGATCGGTTTTCAGCAAGACGTAATAGTTTCCGTCCGGCAAGCCATCGACGGTCCAGTTGCCCAAGGAGTCCACGGCGGACTTTCCGGCCAACTGACCCTGGCCGTTGAACACCTGAATCTCCGTGCCGACCAGACCGTTGTCGGAGCCGTCAACCGCCAGCCCGGACAGGCTGCCGCCCGCTTGTGCCGAAAAGTCGATGCCCTCGGCGTCCAGCTGTCCGTCGAGCACGATTTCGGTTCCGGCAGTCACGTCGCATTCGAGTGCGCAGGCGCCGCCGCTGTAGAGCTGGTTGACCAGTCCGTTGCCAATTCCGCGTTCCAGGCCGTCGCTGGTGGCAGCGAAGTAAGTTCCCGCGCTCAGCGCGGCGCTTGACTCGTAGTCGCCGGCGCCGTTGGTGCTAGCCTGTCCGACCACCTCGCCGGCAGCGTTGAAGAACGTGATCGTTGCATTGGCGATGCCCTTTCCTTGCCCATTTTCGACGTGACCACGAATCAGCGAGCCGGGTTGCAGGGAAAACTCAATGGGGCCCTCGCCCGTTGATCGAGCCGCTTTCGAGCTGTCTCTGACCGCATCGAGTGCTTCGGGAGCGGCGCCGGCATCGCCCACGACCAGCGGCGTGCCCTGTGTGATGTCGCACTGGCCGCCCGGGCATGGGATGTCGGCGAACAACTCGTCGATCAGCCGCGAGCCGTTCAGCACGACCAGGAAGTAGGAGCCGTCGGCGATTCCGGTCAGGCTCCATGTGCCCGAGCTGATAGGGGCGCGCTTGACTTCGCGTCCGAGCTCGCCGTAGAGCACCACCTCGCCGGACGGCAGCGGATTGCCGAACTGGTCCGTCGCGGTACCGGAGATGGTCGAACCCCCGGCTAGACTGAAGTCGATGCCCTCGACGATGCCGCCGGTGAGGTCGATGGCTGTTCCAGTGCCCATGATGCATGGTGTGGGTGTGCAGCCTAGATCGCGGTAGACCTCGTCGACGAGACCGCGTCCGTTTCGCGTTCTGACGAAGTGGCGACCGTCCGAAAGTCCTCGCGCGATGTAATCGCCAGCGGCATTCGTGTTGACCGTCGCAACCGTGGTGCCGAGTCGGTTATAAACCTCCACCTGCACGGCGCTGAGCGGGTTGTCGGACTGATCGGTCAGTTGTCCGGCGATGCCGCCTCCGGGCGTCAGGGAGAAGTCGACCCCGCCTGCGAGGCCGCCAGCGCTGACTGTGACAGCCGTTCCGTTGAGCGCATCGCAGACCGGCACACAGTCGAATCCGGCGTAGACCTGGTCGGTGAAGCTGCCGGGGGCGTTGGTTCTCAGATAAATGTTGCCCGCCGGCAGGCCGCCGATTTCGTAGCTGCCGTCAATGCCGGAGGTCGCGCTTCGAATGATTCGCCCCGTTGCATCGACCGCCCTGACAATAACGCCGCCGAGCGCGTTGGCCGCATCATCACGCACCGTGCCTCCAATGCGTCCGGCCGGCTGCAGCGAGAAATCCGCGGTATCCGCCGCGCCTGCGGCCAGCGAAATCGGCGTACCGTCGGTCGGCAGGCAATCGGGCTCGCAAGCCGTACCGCTGAACAACTCGTCGACAAAACCAACCGAGCTGCGTGTAGCCACGAAGTAATCGCCCGGGGCCAGGCCGTTGACCTCCCAGTTGCCGCCGCTGGTTGTGATGTCGGTGCCGGCTGGCTCACCGGAGGCGTCGAAGACGTCAACATTGACGCCGCCGATTGGATCGGAACCGGCCGCGGAAAGAACGACGCCGGAGATGGTGGCCCCCGTGACCAGTTGCACGTTAATACCAACCCGCTCTTCGCCTTGTTCCAATTCGATGGGCGTGGCATGGGCCGGGCCGCAGGCCGGGCAGTCGAAGCCGTCGTAGCCGCGGTCGACCAGCCCGAGTGAATTGCGGGTGCGCATGAAGTACCGGCCGCCGGCCAGATTGCCGATCTGCCATTCGCCGGCCGCATTAGTCAGAGCCGTCGCTTTCAGCTGGCCCAGTGCGTCGTAGACTTCGACTTCTACGGCTTCGAGCGGACCGTCGAATTCGTCGCTTACGACGCCGGCCAGCGAGGCCGCGCCCTGCAGGCTGAAGTCGATCCCGGTGATTTCGGCAGCCGCGGTGACCTCGATCGGCGTTCCGGATGTCGGGTTGCAGAACGGTTCGCACTCCAGGCCGTTGTAAAGTCGGTCCTCCAGTCCAAGACTGCTCCCGGTGACGGCGTAGTAGGTGCCCGGCAATAGACCGGCTACCGTATAGTTGCCGTCGGCGTCTGAGAACGCGCTTCCGACCTTGTTGTCCGGGCCGTCGAATAGTCGAACTTCTACGCCCTCAAGCGCGCCGGAGGGTCCTTGAATGTTGCCCGCGACGGATGCGCCGCGGGTCAGGTTGATCTCGATTGGCGCCGGCGGATCGCCCTCGATCACGATGGGCGTCCCCGCCGAAAAGTCGCAACCGTTCTGGCAGGGCAGGTTGTCGTAGACCACGTCGATGAACTCGGGCGGCACCTGGCTGAACGGATTGTCATTCGAATCGTCTATGGTCGCGGCATACCAGTCGCCGTCCGGAAAGCCGGAAGCGCTGCTGAAGCTGCCGTCGGTGTTCGAGACGGAAGCGAATCCGGCATAGCTGTTGTCCTGGGCATAGAACATGACCGCGCCGTACTCCGGCGGTACCGCGGGGCCGGTATCGGCATCGAGCATCGTGCCGGTAATCGCTACGCCCTGGCTGAATTGCACTTCGAGCCCGGTGATTTCCGCGCCCTGGGCTACATCCACCGCTTGGGTGGTGGTCATGCCGCAGCTGCCGCGTGGGCAAGGGTGCTGTCCCAGCGCGGTATCCACCAAGGCCTGTGAGGGATTGTTGGTTTCAAACAGCAAGAACCACTGGCCCGGCGGCAGTTCGGTGGCGAAGCTGCCGTCTCCGGTGTCGTTGTAGAAATCGATGGCGTAAGCGAAGCCCGGCTGGAATTGGTTGCCGTCGGCATCGTACGGTCGAATCCGGGCGTTCGTTGCGGCGGACGCCGGTGTGCCGTCGGGCAGGCGCAGGGTGCCCGAGATCCGGCCGCCCGGGTCCATTTCCACGGACAGGTCGGACACGTCGGCGTCGACGGTAATCTTCGTCCCGGGAAACGCGAAACAGCGCCGCGCCGGGCACCATGGACTGGCCGTTGGCGAGAAGCCTGAAACCATCCGCGTCATGTAGCCGCTGCCTTCGTAGACGAACGCGTATTCGTTCTCGAGCAGTCCGTCGAACTGGTATTGGCCGTCGGCATCGGTGACGGTTGTCAGCGTGTTATTGACCGAGCCGCCGATAAACGCCTCGACCGTGATGTCGGGTATCGGCTCGCCGGTGGTCGAATCCGTCACGACGCCGCTGACCGTATAGGTGGGGACAGGTTCGAGAACGAAGTCGGCAACCGCCGTTGCGCCGGAGGTCACGACGACCGGAGTGCCCCCATCGGTCTCGTAATCGCAATTGAAATCCGGACAGGGAACGCCGTCGAACAACTGATCGACGAGCGGTGGATCGGTCTGATTGCTTCTGGCCAGCAACCAGTACTCCCCGGCGGGCAGGCCGACGAACTCGAAGCTGCCGGTGGCCGACAACCCGAGGCCCACCGAAATCGAACCGTCCTTGGAGATGAGCTGCACGCTGCCGCTGTCGACCACAGGCATGCCATCAGTATTGGCGACCACGCTGCCTGAAATCGTGCCGCCGAGGCTGAGGTCGGCATCGGCCTGCGCATCGGCGCCGTCCAGCAGAACCGGCGATCCATTGGTGATGTCGCAGCTGGAGTAGGGGCAGGGGATATCGTCGAACAACTCATCAACGAACATATCCCGGCTCGCAACCGGGTTGAATTTGATTCGATACTCGCCGTCGGGCAGGCCCAGCAAATAGCTGCCGTCGTTCTGGTTCACCAGGGTTGAAGCGACCGATTGACCGGTTGGGTCGTAAGCCTCAATCAAAACATCGCTGGTTATCGGGTCACCGGTCGCCTGCTCGGTAATCTGTCCAGTGATCGCGTTCTGACGGGTTAGGCCGGCGTTGATCTCGATATCCTGGTCGACCAAATCGATGATGTCACCATCATTCTGAACGTCGCAGAATCCGCTACAGGGCTTGTCGTTGTAAAGCTCCTGTTGGTAGCGCGAAAAATTGCCCGATGGATTAAACCAGAGTTTATAACTGCCCGCTGGCATTGCAGGGCTCGACCATGAGCCATCGCCGGCGAGGCCGAATCCGCCGAGCGACACGCCGTCGGCATCGTACAGGTCGACCGATCCTTCGGCGATCGGCGTTCCCGAATCGCCGTCGTCGACCACCTGCCCGAACAGGCGGTACCCCGGATTGAGCGTGAAGTCCACCGTCTGTTCTCCCGCGGAAAGATCGATGGTGTCGGCGATCTGCAGGTCACAGAACGCCACGCAATCGATGCCGTTGTGCATCTGCCGGATGAGATCGCCGTCGCTGCCGTAGGGGCTTGCCTGGAGTTTGTATGTTCCCGGCAGGGCGGCGATGGAGTACTCGCCGTTCTCGTTCACGGGTGCTTCCGCGACCAAGTTGCCAATCGTGTCGAACAGTTGCACTGAGACGTCCGTTGCTGAACCGCCACCGGCCCTTGAAACAGTGCCGGCAAGCAGTGCGCCCTGCTGCAGCTGAGCATTGACGATCGTTTCCTGAGCCGCACTGACGGTGACGGGCGTTCCCAGGGCGCTAACGTCGCAGCCCATACTGGGGCAGGTCACGCCGTCGTGGAGTTGGTCGAGATAGCTCGCACTTTCGCCCCCGCTCTGGAAATACACCAGGTAGTCGTTCGGATCGAGGCCTTCGATCGAGTAGCTACCGTCGCCTGAAGTCGATTGTGTCCTGAGGATGTCGCCGGCCGTGGAAAGTAGCCTGACTTCGCCCTCGATCGGCAATCCGGCACCCGAGGAGGTTACGCTACCCGAAACTACACCACCCTCGCTCAATGCGGCGTCGATGGTGACATCAGCGCCGGCGATAGCGACCGTATCGCCCTGACTCGCCGGGTTGCATGTCGAGCCGCAATCGATGCTGTTGTAAATCTGGTTGAGATAGGGGCCGCCGGCGGCTTCGGCGTTGAACAGCACCCGATAGTCCCCGTCCGGCAGTGCACCGGTCGCGTAATCGCCGCCGCTGACACCCGTACTGGCCACCAATGAACCACCGAGGTCAAAAATTTGAATGAACACCGAACCATCGGGTACTGAGTCGGTCGTGGCCGATTCGGTGAGCGTACCTGTAATGACGTATCCCGTCTGCAGTTCGACCGTGCCGATATCGATATCGGCATCGACCAGTGAAACGGGAGTCCCCTGGCTGTCAAGGTCACAGAGGCGGTCGACGCAGGAAACGCCATCGAACAGTTGATCGATGTGGTGGTCGGGATCAGCAACTGTTCCCTGAGTGGTGACCAGGACCTTATAGTCTCCGGGGATCATGGTGCCGCTTTCGAACGAGCCGTCGGGTTGCGCTACCCCGCCGACGAAAGTGCGACCCTGGGCGGTGCTGCGCGTGAACTGCACGCCGAATGAATCGAGCGTCGAGCCGCCGGGCCCGGTAGCCGTGCCGGTAATCCGGAAGCCCGGCACCAGGGAAAAATCGATATCGGTGCGATCGCCGGCTGCCAGGTCGATGGATTCCTCGAGGCCGGGTTCGCCGGTACTGATGCCCGGCCAGGCCTGGCGTGGGTAGGATGTGGTTTCAACTGTGGAGACGTAGACCTCGCCGCTTTCCGGCAGTCCCGTGATCGCGTACTCGCCCGTTGCATCGGACGTCACACAATTTTGCTGACCCGGATCGGCTGCTCGGATGGAGCAGACATCGATATCGGCAATCGGGGCGCCCGAATCCGCGTCGGTGACGATGCCCGAAATCGTCGTGCCCGCAGCCGGGCCCGAGTAAAGTAGTGCAAGAAAAACAAGAGAAATGAACGACAGCGTGCTGGCGCGCGCAGCGAATGTTGGCAACATGGATGACTCCCTCTTTGAATCCTTCTCGTGGGGGAGAAGGTTGTCCCTCACCTGGTCAGCGCCCCGGGAATGCAGCCAACGAAGCAATTTGAGCAGGCCCTTTCTAGAATATACACGGCAAGATAGGGCGCTTCAAATGTGACTGGATTCACGCTTGCGCCGAGGTGTTTGCGGGCTTCCGAGTGGAGTTTGACGAGAGGCTGCCCCGGACAGCCGACGGATGGGCCGCTAGAGGGCAGTAGTGGAATGGCGCGCCCGGGAGGACTCGAACCCCCAACCCTCAGGTTCGAAGCCTGATGCTCTATCCAGTTGAGCTACGGGCGCTTTCGGAACTGCTGAGAGCTACTGCGCAAGTGCCTGACGGCGTCTTTCGGTGCTCGGAATCCTCATGTACTAAAACGTACACTGCGGTTCCTGCGCTCCGCGAGTCACCGTCAGCCACTTGCTCGCTACGCTCTCAGCAGCTCCTTAATAAAATACCACCGCTTGGCGGTGGACCGAAAGGCCTGAATGCTTCATTCAGTGCTTCTTGGCGTGTCTTCGGGTTTCGAGGCGGCCAGGCGGAGTTCGAGTCTGGCGAGTTCGCGGAGGATGCGGTTGGCTTCGAAGTGATCGCCCATGAAACCCCTGAGGAACGTCATGATTTGTACCAGGATGACGGTCACCACGCCGGTCTGAACGGCTTCCACGGCGTTTTCGGCCTGGAAGAGCGAATAGATTGTCATCACGGCGGCCACGAACACGATCAGCTGGCTGCTCATCACCAGCCACATCAGCCAGCCGAGCTTGCCGCGGAATAGTCCGAAAGCCTGGCTGAAGTAGCCCGGTTCGTTGTTCAGTTCTGCCATCAGCGCCTCGTCGCGTTCGGACAGGGATTCGTTGATCAGGTCGTCGATCTTGGTCATGTTGTTTCTCCTTCCAGTCGGGCACGAAGCTTGTTTCGTGCGTGCATGAGTCGGGTCTTTACGGTGCCGGGGGCGACTTCCAGCGCCACCGCGATTTCTGCGATGCGCAGGCCTTCCTGGTAGAAAAGACCCAGCGCCGCGCGCTGTTCGGGCGGCAGTTCGTCCATCGCCCGGCGGATGATGTCGAGTTCGGCGCGGTCTTCATGACCGGTGTGGTCCTTGCCTTGCTGACTGTCTTCGCGCGCCAGCGCCGCGGTGCCGGCCCGGCGCCGTTGGCGCTTGCCGATCGCGCGAGCGCAGCGTCGGCTGACGATCCGGAAGGCCCAGGCCGGAAAGGCGTTGGTGTCGTCGAGCCCGCGGATGCCTCGAATGATCTCGGCCCAGGCCTCCTGGGCCATGTCGGAGGCCAGGTCCGCCTCGCCGGTGAGGCGGTGGGCATGGGCCAGCAACTTGCGATGCCAGCGACCGGCCAGCTTGTCGAGCGCATCGCGGTCGCCCATCCGGGCCGAGGCGGCCAGGTAGGCATCGAGGGCTTTTTCCTTGTCGGTTCGCAACTTGGGCTTCCGGGTGGTTTTTTCTTCTCGCCTTAACAGTGCCCCGATCGGGGAAAACGGTTCAATCATTTGGTGTTATCTTTTCCCCGAAATGGTTCCGCATCCAATCACGGAGTAGTACCGGCATGAAACGCGAAGAACTGGTCGACGCGATGTTCAAGGAAGTCGATACCAACGGCGACGGCGTGCTCTCGCGCGGTGAATTCGTCGAACTGGTGCGCTGCCTGACCGGCGAGCACGGTCTGGGCGTGAGCTCGAAGATCTTCGACGAGTTCGATCTCGACCACGACGGCGTCATCTCGCGGGATGAGGCCTTGGAAATGATCATCGAATATGCCCTGTAGCTATATCCCTGTCGTCCCGGAAACCGCGTAGCGGTTATCCGGGATCTCGCACCTTTGAACTCGGCACTCAGTCGGGCCCAGTCGATACCCGGCGTGCGAGGTCCCGGCTCTTCGGCCGGGACGACAACTCTTGAGAGCACCTAACGTACTTGCTGTCCCGGCTCGTTGGCCGGGACGACAATGTGGGTGGATTTGAAGCGTCGGTTCCGCAGCAGTAGCATCGCTCCGGGAGACCGGGGATTGGGCCATGAAGCGCATTGTCATCTGCTGCGACGGGACCTGGAGTTCGGCCGACCGCGAGCGCAATGGTGAGCCGGCGCCGACGAATGTCTTGCGTCTGGCCGAAGCGGTGGCCGGGACTGATTCGCTGGGGGTCGAGCAGCGTATCTACTACGGGCCGGGCGTGGGCAGCGACGGTGGCTGGCTCTATCGCTGGTTTGCCGGCGCCACCGGCTGGGGCCTGTCGGACAACCTCAAGGATGCCTACCGTTTCGTCGTGCAGCATTATGAGCCCGGCGACGAGCTGTTCCTGTTCGGCTACAGCCGCGGCGCTTTCACCGTGCGCAGTCTCGCCGGCATGATCCACAACGCCGGCATTCTCAAGCACGAATTCGCCGATCGCGTCGACGCGGCTTTCGACCTGTACAAGTCGCGCTCGCCGCTCAAGCATCCGGACGCGGAAAAGGCGGAGCAGTTTCGCGAACGCTTCACCTGGGGACACTTGACGCCGATTCAGTTCATCGGCGTGTGGGATACGGTCGGCGCACTGGGCAATCCCCTGCTGCTTCACAAGAGCCCGCTCAGCCGACGCGTGCAGTTCCACGACACCCGGCTCGGGCCGAGCGTGCGCTGTGCTTATCACGCACTGGCCATCGACGAGAAACGTCGGCATTTCAAGGCCACGCGCTGGCGGCGTCATCCCGACGCCGGTGAGCAGACCATGGAGCAGCGCTGGTTCGTCGGTGTCCACGGCGACGTCGGCGGCGGCACTGCGAACGAAGGGTTGTCTGACATTACCTTCGACTGGATGATGCGCCAGGCACGTCAGTGCGGGCTGGCGTTCGACACGGTTTCGACAGAACCCGATGTCTTCCAGGGCCCGGCGCGCAGCCGCCGCGGCCTGTTCCGGCTGATTCCGCGCTGGCATCGACCGATTGCCGACGAACCGCCCAGGCATTCCGGCGAAATCGTGGACGCCAGCGCAGAGCGGCGGTGGCGCGACGATGCCCGTTACCATCCACCGAACCTGGCCGATTTCTTCCGGCGGCATGCCGACTCGTCGTAAGAGGCTGCCCTCGCTTTTCTGATAATTACCCGTCCTTAACGGTGAATTTCGCCGCTTGGTGGCAAACTATGGCCATGACTGACAAGGTAAAACGAGACGAAAAAGCACCCGCGAGACTGATCGACCGACTGCCGCCGCAGTGGGGCGGCGAAGGCGCGGCGCTTGTTGCCATGGCGCTGCTTGCCCTCTATGCGCTGCTCGGTCCGGAACCGGAGACCCTGCCCGACTTCACCGAAATCGAACGGGCCGATCTGCGCAAGGAAGCATTTTTCGAATTCCTGACGCCGATCGTCGAAAGCGAGAACGAGCGCGTGCTCGAGCAGCGTCGCAAATTGCTCGAGGTCGCCCCGAAGGTCGAGGACGGCCAGTCGCTGCCGCTGTTCGATCGGAACTGGATGCGCAAGCTCGCCGCCGAGTACGAGCTGGCCTGGCCGGGCGACTCGCGCGAGGAAACCCTGTCGCTGTTGCTGCGTCGGGTCGACATGGTGCCGACGCCGCTGGCGCTGGTTCAGGCCGCCAAGGAATCGGGTTGGGGCCGCTCGCGGTTCGCCCGGCTGGGCAACAACCTGTTCGGGCACTGGTGCTACGTTCGCGGTTGCGGCATCGTCCCCGGCCGACGCAATAGCGATGCCGCGCACGAAGTCGCCGCGTTCGATTCGGTGCGCCATTCTGTGCGGCGCTATATCAACAATCTCAATACGCACGCTTCCTACCTGCCGCTGCGCCGCATCCGGGAGGCGGAGCGCGAAGCGGAGTTACGCCCGCGCGCGCTGTCGCTGGCCGACGGCCTCATCCGCTACTCCGAGCGCCGCGAGGCCTATGTCGAGGAGATCAAGCAGATCATTCGGGCCAACCGGGAGTTGATCGGGCAGGTGACCGACAAGACTTCGGGCTCCACGGCCGCAGCGGCATCCGCCGGAGGAAAGTAAATGGTGCGATGGCTTGCCTTGATCGCCTTGCTGGCCGGCTGCGCGCCGGCCGGTTCGGCCCAGGAGGGGCATGGCGTGATCCTGCTCTACCACCACGTCAGCGACGAGACGCCGCCGTCGACCAGCGTTACGCCCGAACGTTTTGAAGCGCATCTCGAGTACCTGGACGAACATGATTTCGAGGTCTGGCCGCTCGCTCGCCTGCTGAACGCGACCATCGACGGCGAGGAGGCGGTGCCGGACAAGGTGGTTGCCATTACTTTCGACGATGCCTACGAGTCCGTCTTTACCGAAGCCTGGCCAAAACTGCGCGAGCGTGGCTGGCCGTTTGCCGTGTTCGTCAACACCGATGCCGTTGACGCCGGCCATTCGCCGTACATGGACTGGAACCAGTTGCGGAAGCTGCACGAAAACGGCGTGACCATCGGCAACCACAGCGCCAGCCACGGCCACCTGATCGCCCGGCAGGAGAACGAGCGAGAGTCGGACTGGGAGAAGCGGGTGGAGGCCGACATTGAACGTGCCGCTAGCCGCATTTCGGAGGAAATCGGCGCTGAGCCGGATCTCTTCGCTTATCCCTACGGTGAGGATTCTTCCGCGCTCGCGGAAGTGGTTGGCGGTCGGCATGAATTCGCCCTGGCGCAGCGCTCGGGTGCGGTCGGCGAATACACCGATCCGCTGTCGGTGCCGCGCTTTCCGATGGCCAGCGGCTTCGACGGCATGGATCGCTTTGCCCTGGCGGTGAATTCGCGCGCCCTGCCGGTTACCGAGGCGCAGCCGACCCCGACCGGTGACGAGGTGCGCGGCCCGGTCGAGTCCCTGCGCCTGAAACTGGCCGAAGGCGGCTACCGGCAGGCGCAGATCGCCTGCTTTTCCGGCGGCGGCGAGCGCCTGGAAACGCGCCTGGAGGAAGGCCCGCCCCACGCGCTCAACATCGAGGTGGGCGGTGGCGGCTCGACCGGCCGCAACAAGCTCAACTGCACCGCACCGGCGTCCGACGGCAGCGGCGACTTTTACTGGTACTCGTTCCAGTGGGTGCAAACGGCCGTTCGCGATTGACGCGAATCGTTGCTCCCGCGCTTCAGTCGTTGAACCACTTCAAGCCGATGGGCTTGCGCACGATGCGCACCCAGGGGGCGCCCTTGATCAGGCCCGGCGGCAGGACGTGGATCGCAGCGATGACCAGCCCGGCAAACACGTAGGTCATCCAGAACGGGGGATTGTTGCCGACGAGCGTGTCGAGCAGCGGCACGGCGCCCACCGCCGCTTGGGTAATGGTCGAAAGATGCCCCGCGGTTCGCGCCTTCAGCGGCGCCGTGCAGTACCAGCAGTCGAGATTGCGGCCGCGAAACAGCACTTCCATTTCCTGCGGATGCAGCTTCTTGTCGCAGTCCGGACAGTGATCGCGTGCTTGTGTCATGGCGTCTGACATAACTTCCCCGTGCGTGCCCTCCCTTGACGAATTCTAGCGGCCCCGCCCCTTGCCTTCCAGGCCGCGGGTGCCGATCATGGCCGGCATGGAGATTCTTTTCATCGTTGCCGGCGCGGCGCTGGCCTGGTGGTTTTGGGGTCGCTGGCGCCGGAATCGTCGCCGCGCGATCGCCGATACGCCGCCGCCGGAAGAATGGCGCGAAATGCTCGAGCGCAACGTGCCGCTGTACCGAGGCCTGCCCGAGGATCTTAAAAAAGAACTGCACGGGCATATCCAGCTGTTCCTGCACGACAAGACCTTCGAAGGCTTCCAGGGGCTCGAAATCACCGACGAAATGCGGGTCACCATTGCCGGCAACGCCTGCATTCTCCTGCTCAACCGGCCGCACGACGAGTACGCCAATTTCTCGAGCATCTATCTCTATCCCAGCACCTTCGTGTCGCAGCACACCAGCTACGACGGCGTGGTTCAGTCGGTCGGGCCCTCCGCCCGCCTCGGGGAATCCTGGCACCGGGGGCCGGTGGTGCTCTCCTGGGACTCCGCCCTGGCCGGCAGTCGCGACATCAAGGACGGCCACAACGTGATCCTGCACGAGTTCGCGCACAAGCTCGACGGCGCCGACGGTTCGGTCGACGGCGCGCCGATCCTGCACCAGCGCTCGCAATACGTGAGCTGGGCGCGGGTGATGAAGCGCGAATTCGAGCAGCTCAGGCGCGAGGCCGGTGAAGGCACACGCGAGTTGCTCGATCATTACGGCGCCACCGCGCCGGAGGAATTCTTCGCCGTGCTGGTCGAGACCTTCTACGAAAAGCCCCACCAGCTCAAGCGCGAGCACCCGGACTTGTACGAGGAAATGCAGAAGTGCTTCAAGGTCGATCCGGCTGAATGGCACGAGGCGATCCGGGACAGCTAATCGAGCTGTCGTCCCGGCCTTGAGCCGGGACCCCGCACGCCGACGTGTCCATCGTATGATGTTCGCCTGCATTCAAAACCGATCCACAGGAAATTTGCCCATGAAACGCCTTGTCTCCGTTGTGCTGCTCGTTTGCCTGTTGCCGCTGCCGGCCCTGGCCGCGCCCTTCTCGCTCGAGGACCTGTTCGCGATGGAGTGGGCTGCCGATCCGCAGATCGCGCCCGATGGCGAGCAGGTGGTCTACGTACGTAATTTCGCCGACCGCCAGGCCGATCGCTGGCGCTCCAACCTCTGGCGCATCGATTCCGACGGCGATGGTCACCGGCCCCTGACCAGCGGCATGCAGCGTGACCTGTCGCCGGCGTTCTCGCCCGACGGCGAGCGCGTGGCCTTCGTGCGTGCCGGCGAAGGCGGCGCGCAGCTGCATGTCCTGTGGCTGGAATCCGGCCAGTCCACCCAGCTCTCGCAGTTGCCGGCGGCCCCCTCGGGCATCACCTGGTCGCCCGATGGGCGATACCTGGCCTTCAGCATGCTGGTCGAGACGCCCGACGAGCCCATGGCCCAGCTGCCGCGCAAGCCTGAAGGCGCCGACTGGGCCGAGCCGGCAAAAGTGATCGATCGACTGCACTACCGCCAGGACGGCGCCGGCTATCTCAAGCCCGGCGATCGGCACCTGTTCGTGATCGCCGCCGACGGCGGTGCGCCGCGCCAGCTCACCGAAGGCGAACTCGACCACGGCAGTAACCCGGCGTGGACGCCCGACGGCGAGTCGCTGATCTTCGCCGCCAACCTGGGTGACGATGCCGAACACGAGCCGGTTCGCTCCCATCTCCACCGTCTCGATATCGACTCGGGCGAGATCGAACAGCTCACCGAGGGCGAAGTCAGCCACGGTTCACCGGCGGTCTCCCCCGACGGTCGCTACATCGCGTTTACCGGTTTCGACGACGAGCGCATGAGCTACCACATGCCGCGGCTGTATGTGCTCGACCGCGAAACCGGCGACTACGAACAACTGCTGGCCGAGCTCGACCGGCCGATTGTCCAGCCCGTCTGGGACCGGCGCTCGCGCGGGCTTTATTTCCGATACACCAGCGAGGGCGTGACCCGGCTGGGTTATACCGATCTCGGCGGCGACATGCGCGAACTGGCGGCCGACATGGGCGGGGTCTCCAACAGCCGGCCCTACGGTTCAGGCAGCTTTTCGGTCAGTGAGAACGGCCGCTACGCTTTCCCGCTGACCGATGTCACGCATCCGGCCGACGTAGCCGTGGGCCGCAATGGTGAGAACACGCGCTTGACCGATATCAACGGCGTGCTGTTCGCCGGCCGCGACATCGCCAACGCCGAGGAACTCTGGGTGGAATCGAGCCATGACGACCGGCGCATCCAGGCCTGGCTGGTCAAGCCCGCCGATTTCGATCCGGACAAGCAGTATCCGCTGATCCTGGAGATTCACGGCGGCCCGCACGCCGACTACGGCCCGCGCTTCGCCTCGGAGATGCAGCTGTTCGCTTCGGCCGGCTACCTGGTGCTCTACGTCAACCCGCGCGGTTCGACCAGCTACGGCGAGGAATTCGCGCAGCTGATCCACCACGCCTATCCCTCGCAGGACCACGACGACCTCATGAGCGCGGTCGACGCTGTCGAAGGCCGCGACTACGTCGATTCCGACAGGCTCTACATCACCGGCGGCAGCGGCGGCGGCGTGCTCTCCGCCTGGGCGATCAGCAAGACCGACCGCTTCCGCGCAGCCGTGGTGGCCAAGCCGGTGATCAACTGGTTCAGCTTCGCGCTGTATGCCGACGCCTCGGCGTTTTTCTCGAAGTACTGGTTCCCGGCCATGCCCTGGGAAGACCCGGAGCACTACATGACCTATTCGCCCATCTCGCGTGTGGGCGAGGTCAATACACCGACCATGCTGCTCACCGGCGAGGCCGACTACCGCACCCCCATGCCGGAATCCGAGCAGTACTACCAGGCACTCAAGCTGCGCGACGTGCCGGCGGCGCTGGTGCGCATCCCCGACAGTTCGCACAGCCTGAGCAACCGGCCAACCCAGTTGATGAGCAAGGTGGCGCATATCCTGGCGTGGTTCGAACGCTATAGCGGGGAGTGACGCCAGAGCGGTCATTCGGTGCGCTCCACATTTTTGTGGGGCGCACTTGCTTTGGGTGTCATCGTTTGTTTATTGATGGCACCGGGTGCGGTGGGGGCTCCGACACTTCAAAGGCTGTTTCGCCCGGCGCGCTTCGCGCGCTCTTGCGGCGAATTCCTTTTACCTCGCGCGGTAAAAGGAATCAAAAGCGCGCTTAAAGTCAAAAGCAGGCGATTTTCCTCTCGGGACTTGCAGCGGGAGTGGCTTCAGTATTTTGTCTGGGGCTTCGTTTGAAATCTCTGAGACGCAGGCGGGCTTGCGACGTGTGCTTGGACAGGCCTGCACGCAGCCTTACGACTTCGAAAGCGAGCATTCGAGGGCGGTGCCGCGGGTTTGAAGCAAACGCTCATTCACTCGAAGTCATCTTCAGCGGCCTCGCCGAAGCCGGGGTGATCGAGATCGGGCTGTCAGAGTGCAGATTACGCCCTGGGGACGTCGGAGACGCCATGTGTCTAGACGGAGCCAGAGCGAAGATGGAGGCAAAATACTGAAGCCCGCACGCCTCCATAGTCCTGCGGCGCGTCCGCAATCTTTTAAGCGCGCTTTTGGTTACTTTTTTCGCGCGAGAAAAAAGTAACTCGCCGCAAGAGCCTGCGAAGCAGGCCGGGCGAAACAGCCTTTGACTTGTCGAGGTCGACACCGCGCCCGGTGTCGCCAACCTATCCAACGCCCCAAGGCGTGAAGGTGCCTATTCCAAACAAAAAAGCGCCCACCGAAGTGGGCGCCCATTTCCCTTCCCGCAAGGGATGGAAACGTTACGGCATGATCACCGAATCGATGACGTGAATGACGCCGTTTGAGGTTTCGATGTCGGTCTTGATGACCGTGGCGCCGTCGATCATGACGGTATCACCGTCGACCGTGATATCGACCGTCGAGCCCTGGACGGTCTCGGCTTCGGACAGCCCGACCACGTCGGCGGCCATGACCTTGCCGGCCACCACGTGATAGGTGAGCACGTCGGTCAGGGCAGCCTTGTCGGCGAGCAGCGCGTTGAGGTCGGCTTCGGGAATCTTCGCAAAGGCCTCATCGGTCGGTGCGAAGACGGTGAACGGGCCTTCGCCCGAGAGCGTTTCGACCAGGCCGGCTTCCTTGATCGCGGTTACCAGGGTGTCGAACTGGCCGGCGGCGACGGCCGTCTCGACGATGTTCTTGCTTTCCTTCATGCCATGATCCTTGTCCTTGCCGCCGTGATGGTCGGCGAGAACTGCCGTGGAGGCGGCCAGGACCAGGGTGGCGCCAGCGAGCGTAATCAGTTTGCGAACGTTCATGCTTGATCTCCGGTTGGTTTCAGTCAGTCGCCCGTATCGGCGATGGA
The DNA here is from genome assembly GCF_042310375.1 of Wenzhouxiangella psychrophila. Lineage (NCBI taxonomy): Bacteria > Pseudomonadati > Pseudomonadota > Gammaproteobacteria > Chromatiales > Wenzhouxiangellaceae > Wenzhouxiangella > Wenzhouxiangella psychrophila. The sequence goes on from NZ_JBHJMQ010000001.1 coordinate 108,983, forward strand.
CGCATCATGCGCCGGGGCGATGAAGGCGGGATCAAGCTGAAATGAAGGACTTGTGCGGTTTGTGTGAGGGAAGCATCAACGCCCGGCGTCGATCTTCTCCAGCAGTTGCCGGGTATCGGCCAGTGCCGGGTGCGGCGCCTCGTCGTGAAGTTGTTGGTACGTACCCAGGGCCTGTCGCGCATATTCGGACGCCTGCTCGAAATCGCGGCTTTGGAAATGCAGCTCGGCCAGGGTTCTGAGGTTGTCGGCGACGTGGTGATGGCGCTCGCCGAGTTCGGCGCGATTCATCTCCAGCGCGCGCTGGAGCAGGCCGACAGCGCGTTCGAAGTCGCCCAGCACCATGTGAGTGGCGCCCAGGTTCCCGAGGACGAGCGCAATATCGTGATGGGACTCGCCGTAGCGGCTGCGGTAGATCCTGAGCGCCTTTTCGAGCAGTTCGAGGGCTTCGGCATGGTTGCCCTGCGCCCTCGCCACGCTGGACATGGCGTTGTACAGCACGGCGACCGAGGGGTGGTCATTGCCCATACTGGCCTCGCGGATGGCGAGCGCCTGTTCGTAGTATTTTTCGGCCTCGTCGTATTGCTCCAGGTTGGCGTACGCCCAGCCCATCTGGTAGAGCACGCTGCCCACGGCCGGATGATCCGCATTGAAGGCATTGCGGCGAATCGCCAGGGCCTCGCGAAAAGCCGGCAGCGCTTCCTCGGCCCGGCCGGTCTGAACCAGCAGCGAGGCCAGGTTGGTCAGCGAAAAGCTCGTGGTCGGATGGTCCTCGCCGAGCACGCTCCGGCGCAGTTCGATGGCGCGTTCGTAGTGATCGCGGGCCAGTTCGTTGCGGTCGGCCGTGGCATGCAGCAGTGCCAGGTTGTTGTGGGACTCGGCCAGCTCGGCACTGCCCGGCTGGTGTTCCAGGCGAATGGCCAGGGCTCGTTCCAGGAGTTCGCGAGCCTCGTCGAGGCGACCCAGGGAGTAGAGCGTCAGGCCGAGGCCGTTGATGAAACCGGCGCGAACCGGCGGCGCTTCGTCAGCGACCATCGCCAGCGCTCGACGATGGGCAGACTCGGCCTCGCGGTAACGCCCCTGCGAGGCGAGGGTATTGGCCCTGAGGGCCCAGGCCTCGGCTCGCACCAGCGCTGTGGCCCCGGGCTCGGATTCGAGCATTTCGACCGCCTCCAGCGCCAGCCGCCCGGCCTGTTCGTAATCGGCCAGACCGCGATGGACGCGTGCCAGGATCCGGTACATTTCGGCCTGGACCTGCGGAGACTCGTTGAGGACGCGGATGCGTTCGGCACCGCGGTCGACCAGGTCACGCGCGCTCAGTTCCCGCTGGCGCGCGCGCCAGGGATCGGCCTGTTCGAAAAGCCCGATGAGGAACTCGCTCACCCGTTCGGTCTTGCCGGCTTCCAGCCGCGCGCGGTCGCGTTCTACGGCCGCCTGCTGCGCCTGCCAGCTGGTTCCCGCCAGTCCAAGCACCAGCAGGACGGCGGCCAGTGTGCTCAGGCCCACGGCAAACGGGTTGCGTTGGACAAAACGGGTGGTCACGTAACGGCGGCTCGGGGTGCGGACCTGCACCGGTTCACAGCGGCGGTAGCGCTCGATGTCGCGAATCAGGTCGGTGACGGAAGCGTAGCGGTCTTCGGGGCGGCTCGCGCCAGCCGTGGCAATAATTGCGGCCAGGTCGTCACGACGCGGGCAGTGCCGGCCCAGGCGCATTGCCAGGAGTCGGGCGTCGTCGGCAAGCTCCGGGTCCAGGCGGTCACCGGTGAGCATCCAGAAGAGCAGCGCGCCCAGCGACCAGAGGTCGGATTGCGTCGATACCGGTTCGCCCGCTCGCAGTTCAGGCGCCGACCAGGCCGGCGTGAGGGCACGAATGCGATTGTGCGGGTCGTCGGCCTCGCCGGCAAGCAATCGGGCCACACCGAAGTCCAGCAATCTGACCCGGCCGTCGTCGCCGACGCGGACGTTGGCCGGCTTGATGTCCCCGTGGACGACCCGGCGCTGGTGGGCGTGGCTGACCGCTTCGGCCAGCGGCAGGAAGTGGCCGAGACAGGCGAGGCAGTCGCCGACGTGGTCATCGCGGCAGCGATGCAGGTCCCGGCCGCCAACCCATTCCATGACCAGCCAGGCCTGCCCGTCGTCCGTCGTTCCGCCGTCGAGGATGCGCGCGATGTTGGCATGATCGAGCCGGGCCAGGAGCTGACGCTCGAGGGTCAGGCGGGTACGCAACCGGCGATCGCGCCGCATGCGAATGACCTTGACGGCGGCCTCCATCTCGAAGGCGCCGTCGGCCCGTTCGGCGCGGTAGACGTGACCCATGCCGCCGCGCCCGACCAGTTGCGTGAGCTCCCAGGCGCCCAGGCGGGTGCCCTTCGGCAGCTCGGCATCGTCGCCGTCGAGCTCGGTGACCGCCGAGTCGGCGACCTCGCGGATCATGGCCTCGAGGTGGTCGGCCTTGTCCGAAAGCGCCTCGAGCAGCGGGCCCAGCCACCGGGTCAGGCGAGGGCAACGCTCGGCGAGGCGGTGAAGGCGCTCGCTGCGCTGGCTTTCGTCGAGTTCGAGCAGCCGCTCGAACTCAGCATCGAGAACCCGCCGTCTGAGCGGCGTCAGTCGCCCGGTACGCTTGCTCATCGTCAGCCGGGCACCCGGTCAGTCGAGCATGCGCTGGTACTGCTCGGTGGCGCGGTCGTCCGGAACGATCAGGCTGAAGATCCAGGCCGCCAGGGCTGCGAAGATGGCGCCGGGCAGAATCTCGTAGACGTCGAACAAACCGCCTTCGAGCGGCTGCCAGACCAGCACTGTCACGCCGCCGGCGAGCATGCCGGCAATCGCGCCCGCACGGCTCATCCGGGACCAGTACAGCGAGATCACGATCACCGGCCCGAAGGCCGCACCCAGTCCGGCCCAGGCATAGGAGACCAGGTCGAGCACCTTGCTGTCCGGGTCGCGGGCGAACCACAAGGCGACCAGGGCGATCGCGATCACCGAGATGCGCCCCACCCAGACCAGCTCGGTCTGGCTGGCGCCGGGTCGAAGCAGGCCCTTCCAGAAGTCCTCGGACACCACCGAGGAGGCGACCAGCAGCTGCGAGTCGGCCGTCGACATGACGGCAGCCAGGATCGCCGCCAGGCAGATGCCGGCCACGAGCGGATGGAAGAGCACCTCGACCAGGCGCATGAAGACCTTTTCGGTATCGGCGCCGGTCAGCGTGGTCTCGAGTCCGCCGATACCGGCCAGGCCCACCAGCACGGCGGCGGTCAGGCCGATGGCGGCCCAGCTCACGGCGATACGCCGTGCGGCGACCAGTTGGCTGGCTTTGTGGATGCCCATGAAGCGCGCCAGGATGTGCGGCTGGCCGAAGTAGCCCAGGCCCCAGGCCATCGCCGAGATAATCGCGATCAAACCGATCGCTTCGCCAGAAGCATCGGTGAACGGATTGAGCAGCTCGGGGTTCTTGTCGCGAACGGCCTCGAACAGCCCGGTATCGCCGGTGCCGAACACCATCAGCGGTACCGCCACGAGCGCCAGCAGCATCAGCAGCGCCTGCAGGGCATCGGTCCAGCTCACCGCGAGGTAGCCGCCCATGAAGGTGTAGATGATGATCGCCAGCACGCCGGTCGACACGGCCCACATGTAGGACAGGCCAAAGACTTCCTCGAACAGCCGGCCGCCGGCGACCAGGCCGGAGCTGACGTAGAGCGAAAAGAAGATGAAGATGAAGATGCCGGGCAGGATGCGCAGGATGCGCGAATTGTCGGCGAAGCGGCGCTGGAAGTAATCCGGCAGGGTGAGCGAGTCGTCGAGCCGCTCGGTGGCGGTGCGCAGCCGCGTGGCGACCACCAGCCAGTTCAGCCAGGTGCCGATGAGCAGGCCCAGCGCGATCCAGCCGGCCTCCAGGCCGCTGAGATAGGCCGCCCCGGGCAGGCCCAGCAGCAGCCAACCGCTCATGTCGGACGCGCCGGCCGACAGGGCCGTGACCCCGCTACCCAGCGATCGCCCGCCAAGGATGTAATCGGAAAGATCCTGCGTGCGCCGCCAGGCGATGATGCCCAGGGCCAGCAAGACCACGAAATAGAGTGCAAAGGTGATGTAGATGCCGCTCATGACTGCATTCCCTCCCGAATGAGTAACGACGGAAACGGCATGGCCGTGCCGCCTGGTTGTACGGCCTCCTCCCGGCCGTTCAGCGGATGGTAGCACGGCGCTTTTTTCGCCTATTGCCTTGACAAGGGGTTGCTAATGTGTTCATGCTGAAAAGATGCGCTGCTTCACAAGAAGTGGCGTATTTGCATCAAAAGACCACAAAATATTGTCCTTGAAGCGCATCAATCAGGAATCGAGAATCGCCGCCGTGGCGGCGGAAGGCGAGTCTGAGCGCGATACCAGGCCCCAAGGGGACGAGACGGGGAAACGGGATGCGAGGACAAGGTCACCCCAACCCATCTTCTTAGTGGAGGAACATTCATGAATCATCGAGCATCGAGACTGGCCGCGCTCGCGGGCGCTGCCGGCCTGCTGCTGTCCGGGGCCGCACTGGCCGAAGACGGCCGCTACATCATCCAGTTTGCCCCCGGCGCTGCCGGCCAGGGCAAGGCGGCCGTTTCCGCCATGGGGGGCGACGTCAAGATCGACCTGACCAACCGCAGCGTCAACGCGGTGGCGGCGACCTTGCCGGAACAGGCGCTCAACGGCCTGCGCAACAATCCCAACGTGCTCAACATCGAGGAAGACTCGCGGGTCTACCCGATGGCCGAGACCGTGCCCTATGGCATCACGATGACCCAGGCCGACCAGGTCAGCGATTCGAATGCCGGCGGCAAGAACGTCTGCATCATCGATTCGGGTTACCACGCCGGTCACTTCGACCTGGAAGCCAACCCGGTCAACGGACTGAACCTCAGCGGCAGCGGTGATCCGTTCGTCGATAGCTGCGGTCACGGCTCGCACGTTGCCGGTACGGTTGCTGCCGTCAACAACGGCGATGGCGTGATCGGCGTGATGCCGGGCGCCAACATCAACCTGACCATCGCCAAGGTCTTCGGCGATGACAACTGGACTTCCGGCTCCTGCGATTGGAGTTACAGCTCCGGCGTCATCGAGGCCGCCTATGCGTGTGCCGACGCCGGCGCGGACGTGATCAACATGAGCCTGGGCGGTGGCGGTGCTTCGAGCACGGCCGAGCAGGGCTTCCAGGATCTGCTTGACCAAGGTGTCCTGTCGATTGCCGCGGCGGGTAACGACGGTACAACCAACCTCAGCTACCCGGCCAGTTATCCGGCCGTGGTGTCCGTTGCCGCGATCGACGAAAACAAGTCGGTTGCTGATTTCTCGCAAAAGAACAGCGCAGTCGAACTGGCTGCCCCGGGTGTAGCTGTGATGAGCACGGTGCCCACCATCAGCGCAACGGCGGAAGTCAACGGTTCGAGCTATACGGTTTCGGCCCTTGACGGCTCGGCAAGCACGACTGCTTCCGGTGGCCTGGTTGACGGCGGCCTTTGTGACAGCGCCGGCAATTGGTCCGGCGATGTCGTTTTGTGCGAACGCGGCTCGATTTCTTTCGGTGACAAGGTCGCCAACGTCGAATCCGGCGGTGGTGCGGCCGCGATCATCTACAACAATGAATCCGGCGGATTCCTGGGTGTGATCGAGTGCAGCGGACCGTCCTGGAAATCGTGTTCCAGCATTCCGGCAGTGAGCACCAGCGACACCAACGGTGCCGACATGCTGACTCAGTTGGGCAGCAATGCAACGGTCTCGACCGAGTCCACCGCCCCGGCCGACGGCTACGACAGCTATGACGGCACCTCGATGGCGAGCCCGCACGTGGCCGGTGTTGCCGCCCTGGTCTGGAGCCAGGTTCCGACGGCCACGGCTACCGAAATCCGCGATGCCCTGGCGGCCACGGCTGAAGACCTGGGCGATGCCGGTCGCGACAACAGCTACGGTTACGGCCTGGTTCAGGCTGCCGACGCGGTTGCCTACCTCGGCGGTGACGGCGGCGGTGACGAAAATACCGCACCGACGGCCTCGTTCACCTACTCCTGCACCGACCTGAGCTGTGACTTCGACGGTACGGGTTCCAGCGATGCCGACGGCGATTCGCTGAGCTACAGCTGGGAATTCGGCGACGGTGGCACGGCCAGCGGTTCGACGGCCAGCCACACCTATGCCAATGATGGCAGCTACACGGTGACCCTGACGGTCAGCGATGGCGAAGCCAGCGACAGCGACAGCCAGACGGTCACCGTCAGCGCTCCGACCGAGGAAAACGAAGCACCGACGGCCTCGTTCACGTCCTCGTGCACGGACCTCGGCTGCAGCTTCGACGGTTCGGGTTCCAGCGACAGCGACGGTTCGATTGCCTCGTACGCCTGGGACTTCGGTGACGGCAGCTCGGGCAGCGGTGAAACCGCCAGCCACAGCTACGCGGCCGGTGGTGCTTACACCGTGACCCTGACCGTGACCGACGACGATGGCGCCACCAATTCGACCAGCCAGGACGTGACGGTCGAAGAGCCTGTCAGCGACGGCATCACCCTGTCTGCTTCTGGCTACAAGGTGAAGGGTCGTCACAACGTGGATCTGGCCTGGGACGGTGCCGAGTCCACCAACGTCGATATCTATCTCGATGGCGGTGTGATCGACACCACGGCCAACGACGGTGCCTACACCTGGTCGAGCAACAATCGTGGCGGCGGCAGCTACACCTTCCAGGTGTGCGAAGCCGGTACGAGCACCTGCTCGGACAGCGTGACGGTCAACTTCTGATCGCTTTCACGCGATAAGTCCTGAAAAGAGGACAGGGCCCGGTCACCTCGCGGTGGCCGGGCCTTTTTCATTTACATTCGTGACTTGTGGCGGATGCAAGTCCGCGCCCGATCGGTTAGTTTGGCCGTCCTGTGTCCAGTCAATCATCGGGATATTCCATGAAAAGCATTGTTTCCTGCGTGTCGGCGGCCCTCGTGCTGTTCGGCGTTTCGGAAGTTTTCGCAAGCGACGATGGCGAGCCGACCCGCCTGCTCAGCCACCCCGCCGTTTCGGCCGATCACCTGGCCTTCGTCTATGCCGGCGATCTGTGGATCAGCGACCGCGACGGCAACGAGCCGCGTCGCCTGACCAGTGCGGCGGCCGAAGAGAACAACCCCTACTTCTCGCCCGACGGCAAGCGCATTGCCTATGCCGCCGAGTACGAGGGCAACACCGACGTCTATATCATCGATGTCGACGGTGGCCAGCCGATGCGGCTGACCTGGCATCCGGGCAGCGACGTGCCGGTCGGCTGGAGCGCCGACGGCAGCGAAGTCGCTTTCGCCTCGCGTCGCGAGACCGACCACGGTCGTTCGGCGCAACTGTGGCACGTGCCGGTCGACGGCGGTGCGCCGGCCAGGCAGATGGAAGCACGCTTTTTCCGCGGGCGCTGGGATCAAGACGGCGAACGGCTGGCCTATATCGACCACGGCCCGGCTTACAACGGCCTCTACGGCGGTTCGGCCGGCTGGCGCGGCTATCGCGGCGGCACCACGCCGTCGATCCGCATCATCGAGCCCGGCGAGGGCGATGTGGTCGACGTTCCCGGCGATCGCGTCAACGACATCCAGCCCTTCTGGATGGGCGAGCAGGTGGTCTTCATTTCCGACCGCCACGAAAAGCGCCTGAACCTGCACGCGTTCGACACCGCCTCGGGCGAGATCGAGCGCCTGACCGACCAGGCCGACTGGGACGTGCACTGGGCCGATGGCCATGGCGAACACATCGTGTTCGAAGCCGGCGGCGAACTGCACGAACTGAATATCGCCAGCGGCGAGCGCCGCACCCTCGAGATCGCGCTCAACCCCGACCTGCCGCAACAGCGCACCGAGTGGCAGAGCGTCCAGGGCAACATCGAGCGTGTCGGGATCTCGCCCAACGGCAAGCGCGTACTCGTCACCGCCCGCGGTGAGATCTTCACGGTGCCGGTCGAGCACGGCTCGACCCGCAACCTGACCGTATCCGACGGCCAGCGCGAATACCCGGCCCTGTGGTCGCCCGAGGGTGACCGGATCGCCTGGATTGTCGAGTCGCTCGATGGCCAGGAACTGGTGGTCGCCGACCAGCACGGCGAGGTGAGCGAACGCCACGAGCTGGGCGCGGACTTCTACCAGCTCGAAGCCTGGGATGCCTCCGAGGGTCGCATCGCCTACTCCGACAACGGCGTGAGCCTGTTCGTGATCGATCTCGAAGACGGTGATCGCGACGAGATTGCGCGCTCGGCCCGCATGGGCAATTACGACGTCGCCTTCTCGCCGGACGGCCAATGGCTGGCCTACACGCTCAACCGCGACAACTACCTCAGTGACCTGATGGTTCACGATTTCGACTCGGGCCAGTCGACGCGGGTCAGCGACGGCATGGCCGACGTGGCCTCGCCGGTCTTCAGTCGTGACGGCAAATACCTCTATATGGCCGCCTCGACCAATGCCGGGCCGATCCAGTTCGGCCTCGACATGTCGACGCAGGAGCGCCCGTACCGCGCCGGTATCTACGCCCTGGTGCTGGCCGAAGACGCCGAGTCGCCGCTGGCCCCGCGCACCGGCGACGAGGAGCCGGACGAGGAAAACGGTGATGAAAACGGCGACAAGAACGGCGAGGACAACGGCAAGGACAAGGACGACAAGGACGTCGAGGTTCGCATCGACTTCGACGGCCTGGCTGAGCGCATGGTCGCCCTGCCGGTGGCCAAGGGCAACTACCGCGGCCTGCAGGTCGCCGGCGACGGCAGCCTGTTCTGGATGCGCTATCCGCAGCCGGGCTCGACCGTGGAAATGCCCGGCGAGAACCGCGTCGACGAGAATCGCCTGATGCGCTTCGATTTCGAAAAACGCGAAGCCTCGACGGTCTTCACCGGCCTCAACAGCTTCGATATCAGCTCGGCCGGCAGTCACCTCCTGGTCAGCTCGAATGGATCGGTCCAGGTGGCCGAGGCCGGGGAGAAGATCGAGCCGGAGGCGGTCGACCTGTCGGGCCTGCGCATGCGGATCGACCCCGAGGCCGAATGGGCGCAGATCTTCGATGAGGGCTGGCGCATGCAGAAGGAATTCTTCTACGCCGACAACCTGCACGGTCTCGACTGGGATGCGGTGTACGAACAGTACCGTCCGCTGGTCGGGCACGTTGGCCGGCGCGAGGACCTCAACGCCCTGATGGTCGAGATGATCGCCGAGCTGCACGCTGGCCATAACCGTGTCGGCGGCGGTGACGTCCATAGCGAGTCCGGTCCCGGCGCAGGCCTGCTCGGCGCCAATTTCACCATCGAGAACGACCGCTGGCGGATCGAACGTATCTATACCGGCGAGTCCTGGAATGCTTTCCTGCAGGGGCCGCTCAACCAGCCGGGTAACGAAGCGCGCGTGGGCGAGTACATCCTTGCGGTCAACGGCCGCGAGATCACCGCAGACGACAATCTCTACGAACACCTCTACAACACCGTCGGCGAGCAGGTGATCCTGACGGTCGGGCCGGACCCGGACGGTGACGACGCGCGCGAGATCATCGTCGAGCCGGTCGACAGCGAAGGCGAGCTGCGCCTTTGGGCCTGGGTCGAGGGCAACCGAAAGGCCGTCGACGAAGCGACCGACGGCCGCGTGGGCTACGTTTACCTGCCCAATACCGCCGGAGCCGGCTACACCTTCTTCAACCGGATGTTCTTCGCCCAGCTCGACCGCGAGGCGGTCATCATCGACGAGCGCGGCAACGGCGGCGGCCAGGCGGCCGACTACATCGTCGAGGTGCTCTCTCGCCCGCACCTGTCCAACTGGGTCTACCGGCACGGCGAAATCTCGCGCACGCCCTTCGGTGCCATGCACGGACCCAAGCTGATGATGATCGACCAGGACGCCGGCTCCGGCGGCGACTACCTGCCCTACGCTTTCCGTGAGCTCGACATCGGCCCGCTGCTGGGCACGCGCACCTGGGGTGGCTTGATCGGCATCTATGCCAATCCGGGCTTCGTCGACGGCGGAACGATGACGGTGCCGCATTTCCGCTTTGTCGACGCCGACAACAACTGGTCGGTGGAAAACGAGGGCGTGGCGCCGGACATCGCCGTCGAGCTCGACCCGGTCGCCACCAACAACGGCCGCGATAGCCAGCTGCAGGCGGCCATCGAGCAGATCCGGGCGATGCTCGAAGACCATTCCGACGATATTCCCGACGAAGCGCCGCCGCTGCCGACCGAGCTCGGCCGGTAAGGACAGGCCCAGGCAACGCAATTGCGGCCCCGGACACCGGGGCCGTTTTTTATTGGGCCACGAGACGCCTTGATGCCGCGACCACCTCGCCCCCATATCCTGTAATACGCACCCAAACCGAAATGCCCCAAGGAGTTACAGACATGAATATGTTGTTACGCATCAGTGGCCTGCTTGCCGCAACGGCGCTTTCCGGCAGCCTGATGGCACAGGACTGCGAGCTGACCATCGACAGTAACGACCAGATGAAATACGACAAGGACTCGCTGACGGTCAGCAGTGACTGCTCGGAGGTTACGCTGACGCTGACCCACAGCGGAAAGATGGCGGTCGAGCAGATGGGCCACAACTGGGTCCTGGCCGAAAGCGGTGACGTTCAGGCGATTGCCCAGGACGCCGTCCCGGCCGGGCTGGAAAACGATTACCTCAAGCCCGGAGACGATCGGGTGATCGCGGCCACCGAGCAGATCGGCGGCGGTGAGTCGACCAGCGTCACCTTCAGCCTGGACGGACTGGAAGCCGGCGGGGACTACGAGTTTTTCTGCAGCTTCCCCGGCCATGTGGCCATGATGCGCGGCGAATTCATCATCGAGTAACGACGCCGCTCAGTACCAAAAAAGCGCCCGCAGTGCGGGCGCTTTTTTCTTTCCACGAATGAACGGGGTTTACGGATCCTTGCGCAGGATAACGTAGTCCCATACGGGTTTCGTCAGGAATCCTCCATCCTGCTCGGCGTCGAAGACTTCCGACGGCACGCCGACGGCCTCGGCCTCTTCCCAGTCAATCATCGAGTCATCGTTCTTGTCGACTTCCTCGAATTCGGGCAGGTCGTCGGGCAGCTGGTCCGAATAGTCCTTGGTGTGCTGCTGCGCGGCCAGCGGGGCGGCCAGGGCCGCACAAACGAAAAATACGGTAATCGGTTTCCAGGTCATTGGGGTTGCTCCATTTTCTACGGTCTTGTTCATTTGGCGTCGCGTCGTTTCGGTTCGCGAACGCATCGCTTCATGCCATGTATACAGCATACCCAAGGTATCGCAACCTTGGCTGAATCCGGACTGAATCCGGGTCTGGCGCTCGCCCTGTGCCCGCGTGCATCAGGCGCTGATTTCGATGACGACCGTCAGCGCAAGCAGGGCGATGACCGTGGCGCTGATGCCCATGCGCATGCGTCGATACCAGCCCGGCTGGGTGTGTCGCACCCACAGGTGCTCCGCCGTCCAGTGCAGGGCGAACAGGACGGCCAGCAGGAGTGCGGCGGAAATCGTGGGCAGCACGAAGGCGGGCAAGGCGGCGAGCACGAGAAGAATGCTGGCGATCAGCGGGGCCTCCGGCTCCTGGGGCTTGTCCAGCGCGGCGGCCCAGAGCGTGCCGCCCATGAAGGCCAGGATCAGTACACCGTAGCCGACCAACAGGTCGAGCAGCCAATCCGGGGCCCCGGTCCAGGCCACCAATGCCCACGCGGCGAACGGCAGTACGCCGGCCCACCCGAGAATTCTTGCGGTTTGCTGCCTGCTGCGCATGCGCCTTTCTCCCATCGAGTTCATCTCTGCCGCGAACCATCGACAGGATAGCTGCCGAGCGTCCGGAGCCCTTCACACGATAGTCGGACACCTTTCCGGGCCGGTCAAGCCAAGGCCCCCCGATCACCAGCATGGACTAAAATAAGAACCTGCTCATGCAGATCGGTCGCGGTGTCGGAGTTTCTCGCATTTTTCGTGCCCTGGGAGTTCAGCTGGCTGGTCCAGATCAGCGTCTGGGGCGCCTTGCTGCTGTACTTCAACGGGCTGCGCAACAGCGCGGGCGACGACTTGCCCGGCTACGGGCCGATCATCGCTTTCGTGCTCGGCGTGGTGCTGATGTACCTGGTCACGCAGACACGCTTCGACTACTGGTCGCAGTACATGTTCTTCGTGCACCGCGGCCAGCACCTGGTGCTGCACCACCTCGCACCCTTCCTGATCGCTCTGGCGATGCCGGCGCCGGTGCTCGCGCGCGGCATTCCGCAACCGGTTCGCGCCTGGTTCACCGAACGACGCTGGCTGGGTGCGATCTGGGTCGCTGTATACCGCTGGCTGCAGCAGCCGGCGATTGCCTGCATATTGTTCGTCGGCCTGATCGCCTTCTGGCTGACGCCGGAGATCCATTTCGACGCCATGCTCAACGTGACCCTCTACTGGGTGATGAACTGGTCGATGGCGCTCGACGGGCTGCTGTTCTGGTGGCTGATGTTCGACCGGGGGCGCGGTGGTATCACGCCCCGGTTGGGATACGGCACGCGCGTGCTGCTTTTGTTCGCCGTGATGGTGCCGCAGATCGTGATCGGGGCAAGCATTGCTTTCGCCGACGCCAACTGGTTCGAGGTCTACGCCGTTTGCGGCCGCGCCTGGCCGCTCGATCCGATGACCGATCAGCATATCGGCGGGCTGATCACCTGGATTCCGGCGGCGATGATGAGCGTGGTCGGCGCGCTGGTGATATTGAGATTCTGGATCTACGACGATGCGGCGCGCAACGCCGTACGTCCGGCCGAAGCATGAGCCGGGTCAACCGAGCGACAGGAGATAGTGCATGAAAATCGTTTCTGGTGTTTTGCTGGTCATCATCCTCCTGGCCGGGGCGCTGTGGTGGGTGTCCGACATGACGCCGGCCGAGCCGATCGAGGTCGAGAACCCGCGCGTGCGCCTGGTGCCGGGCGGCGCACCGATGGCCGGCTATTTCACGATTGCCAACCACACCGACCAGCCAGTCCGCCTGGTCTCCGCAACGTCCGACGCGTTCGGGCACGTCATGATTCACCGCACGGTGGTGACCGACGGCGGCGCCCGCATGGAGCACCAGGACCAGGGGGTGCTGGTCGGCTCGGGCGAGACCGTGGCCTTCGAACCCAAGGGGCTGCACCTGATGCTGATGCGCGCGACCCGCGAACTTGAAGTTGGAGACGAAGTGGATGTCGATCTCGGCTTCGAGGGCATCGAGCCGTCCACGCGAACCGTCACCTTTACCGTGGTGCCGGTGACCTCGTCATGAATCCGTTTCGATCGGGCCTGGTGCTGACGGCCCTGCTGGCCCTGGTCGCCTGCGGCGAGGAAGGCTGGCACGGCAAGTCCATCGACGGGCTCATGCCCGAGCTTGAATTCGAACTCACCGCCGAGACCGGCGAGACGGTGACCGAGCAGGTGTTCGAGGGCCGCCCGGTGGCGATGTACTTCGGCTTTACCCATTGCCCCGATATCTGCCCGACCACCCTGGCCCGCCTGGTCGCGGCCGTGCGCCGACTGCCCGAAGCGCAGCAGGAACGGCTGCAGCTGGCCTTTATCAGCGTTGATCCCGAGCGTGACGGCCCGCAGGAGTTACGCGATTACACCGACGCTTTCAGCGAGCGCATGCTCGGGCTGACCGGCACCCAGAAACAACTCAAGGCGCTCACGCGCCGCTACCGCACCACTTACGGCTACGAGGAGCGTCGCGACGACGGCAGCTACGAGGTCAGCCACAGCTCGGCCATCTTCGTATTCGATGCCGGCCTCGAGCCGCGCCTGATGCTGCTCGACCGTCTCGGCGTGTCCGAGATCGCCGCAGACCTGGAACGACTGCTGGAAAAATCGGGGTAATCCTTGATTTGAAGGCGATTCTGGGGTATAAAGTCCGGCTCGATTTGCAACCAATCCAATTTCAGGAACATTCGTCATGTCCCGAGTGTGTCAGGTGACCGGCAAAGGCCCGCTGGTCGGCAATAATGTGTCTCACGCCAACAACCGAACCCGTAAGCGGTCGCTTCCGAATCTGCACAGCCACCGTTTCTGGGTCGCGAGCGAGAATCGCTGGGTCAAGCTGCGCGTTTCGGCGAAGGGGCTGCGCATCATCGACAAGAACGGCATCGACCAGGTCCTTTCCGACCTGCGTGCCCGCGGCGAACACGTTTAAGGAGCTCCATCATGGCCAATAGCGCGCGTGACAAGATCAGGATGGTTTCCAGTGCCGGAACCGGGCACTTCTACACCACCGACAAGAACAAGAAGAACACTCCGCACAAGCTGGAGTTCAAGAAGTACGATCCGGTGGTGCGCAAGCACGTGATGTACAAGGAAGCCAAGATCAAGTAAGGGTTCCGCTTCCGCGGAGGCTCTTCGAAAACGCCGGGTTCTGCCCGGCGTTTTTTCGTTGTGGACGGTGTGGCGCTAGGTTGGTTGGTGCCGCTGCGTGCGGTGGTAACAACCACCCCTGGCGTCGAGGCCGGACCCCGATGCGCACACTCGGGGACCGATATACAATGATTCCCGTTCCCAAATACGCAGATTCCAATCAATGCCAGACGATCTGATTCGCGGCAATCGCCGCTGGGCGGAAGGCATCCGCAACGAATCCCCTGACTATTTCGAGCGCCTGGCCGCCGTCCAGAAGCCGGATTATTTCTGGATCGGTTGCGCCGACTCGCGTGTGCCGGCCAACGTCGTGACCGGTCGTGATCCGGGGCGCATTTTCGTGCATCGCAATATCGCCAATGTGGTTCATCCGGCCGATCTCAACCTGCTCTCCTGTCTGGAGTTCGCCGTCGAGGGGCTGGGCATACGCGACATCGTGGTCTGCGGGCACTACGGCTGTGCCGGCGTGCGCGCGGCAACCGAGGAGATGGTGCACGGGCTGGCCGATCACTGGGTCGAGCCGATCCGGCGCGTGGCCCGGCGCAAGGCCGATGAACTCGATGCGCTCGGCGACAGCGAGACTCGTCTGAACCGCCTGGCCGAGCTCAACGTCATGGAGGGCGTCAGCCGGGTGGCCGAAACGCCGGTCATTCAGCGCGTCTGGAGTCGGGGCGAGAACGTGTCCGTGCACGGGCTGATCTACGGTCTCAAGGACGGTCTGCTCGAGTCCCTCGATTGCTCGATTCGCCGCGAATCGGCCTGACGGGACTCACACAAGCCCTCGCTCGGCCAGCGACACCACTTCCCCGTCGCCGACGATGAAGTGATCGAGCAGGCGGATATCCACCAGGCCCAGCGCGTCGCGCAGGCGGCGCGTGATGGCCAGGTCGGCCTGGCTGGGTTCGGCGATTCCGGAAGGGTGGTTGTGGGCGACGATCAGGGCGGCCGCGCGGCGACCCAAGGCTTTCTCGACCACCACGCGCGGGTGCACGTGGGCTGAATCGATGGTGCCGGCGAACAACTCGTCGAAGGCGATCACGCGGTGGCGCGTATCGAGATGCAGGGCGCAGAAGACTTCGTGCGGCCGGTCCCTGAGGGCCGCTCGCAGGTATTCGCGCGTCGCCTGCGGACTGGTCAGCGGCCGACCGCGCTCCAGGTTTTCGCGCAGGTGGCGCCGGGCCAGTTCCAGGGCGGCCTGCAGCTGGGCGTACTTGGCCGGGCCCAGGCCCGGTGTGTCGCAAAACTGCTCCACGTTCGCCTCGAGCAGTCCGCGCAGGCCGCCGTGGTGATTGATCAGGTGGCGGGCCAGGTCCAGCGCGGAGCGGCCGCGGGCACCGGTGCGCAGCAGGATGGCCAGCAGTTCGGCATCGCTCAGTCCCGCCGGCCCGCTTGCCAGCAGACGCTCTCGCGGGCGTTCGGTCATGGGCCAGTCGGCGATTCGCATGATATCCCTTAAGCTTGGAGACCAGAACCGTTATTCTGGTCGGCACGTACGGGCCTGAAAATCGGCCCTTGTCCCGCTCCCGCGTAGGAAATCGACTCGACAATTCATGAGCACGCTCGAAGGGAAGAACATACTGGTCGGCGTGACCGGGGGCATCGCCGCCTACAAGACGCCGGAACTGGTGCGCCGCCTGCGCGACGCCGGCGCGCATGTTCGCGTGGTCATGAGCGCGGGTGCGGAAGCCTTCATCACGCCGCTGACCCTGCAGGCGGTCAGCGGTCATCGTGTTCGAACCCACCTGCTCGATCCGGACGCCGAAGCCGGCATGGGACATATCGAGCTGGCCCGCTGGGCCGACGAGATCCTGGTGGCGCCGGCCACCGCCCACGCCCTGGCCCGCTTTGCCGCCGGCCTGGCCGACGATCTCTTGTCGACCCTCGTCGTGGCGACCGAGGCGCGCATCTGGCTGGCGCCGGCGATGAATCGAGTCATGTGGGACGCCGCCTCGGTTCGCGATAACTGCGCGACACTTCAAGCGCGCGGCATGCGGATACTCGGGCCCGGTGCGGGTTCGCAGGCCTGCGGTGAGCAGGGCCAGGGCCGAATGCTCGAGCCGGAAGAATTGGTGGCTGCAGTGGCCGGGTCGGAGGACTCGCTCGCCGGGCTTCGATTCGTGGTGACCGCCGGGCCCACGCATGAGCCGCTCGACCCCGTGCGCTTTATCGGCAACCGGTCTTCGGGTCGGATGGGCTTTGCCGTGGCCGGTGCGCTGGCCGAAGCGGGTGCACAGGTCGACCTGGTGGCCGGGCCCGCCCATCTGGCTACGCCGCACGGCGTCACACGCCACGATGTAGTGACCGCGCGCGAGATGCACGCAGCCGTCATGGCGTGCATTTCCGGCGCCGACGGTTTCGTCGGCGTGGCCGCCGTGGCCGATTACCGACCAGCCGCCGAGGCCGACGACAAGATCAAGAAGTCGGGTGAATCCATGGCCGTGGAACTCGTGCCCAATCCGGATATCCTGGCCGAGGTGGCGGCCCTGTCCGACCGCCCCCGCCTGGTCGCGGGTTTCGCCGCCGAGACGCGCGATGTCGAAGCCGCGGCACGCGGAAAGCTGGCGGCCAAGCGGCTCGACCTGATCGCCGCCAACCGGGTCGGAAAGGACCTGGGTTTCGACTCGGAAGACAATGCGCTGGAAGTCTTCAGCGCAGAGCGACACTGGAGCCTGGCGCCGCAGTCGAAGACGGCCCTGGCGCGTGAACTGGTTGCTATCATCACCGACAGCATGCTTGAGAGGGAAAGCCGATCCGATGAAAGACCTGAAAGTCAGGATTCTTGACCCGCGACTCGGGCGCGAGTGGCCATTGCCCGAGTATGCCACCTCCGGCTCAGCCGGTATGGACCTCCGCGCCTGCCTGGACGAGCCAATGAGTCTGGCGCCGGGCCAGACAGCGCTGCTGCCCTCGGGCATGGCGATTCATCTCGATGATCCCGGACTGGCTGCCGTGCTGCTGCCGCGCTCCGGTCTGGGCCACAAACAGGGCCTGGTGCTGGGCAACCTGGTCGGCCTGATCGACAGCGATTATCAGGGCGAGGTCAAGATCTCCTGCTGGAACCGCGGGTCGGATCCCATCGGCATCGAGCCGGGACAGCGTATCTGCCAGCTCGTTGTCGTCCCGGTCGTGCAGGTTCGCCTCGATATCGTTGACGAGTTCCAGGCGAGTGCGCGGGCCGAAGGGGGCATCGGCCACACGGGGGTGAGCTGATATGGCGAACAAGTCCGCTTTGAAAAAAATGCCGGGCCGGGGCCTTGCCAGGCCGCTCGGACTGGCCTTAATGGGTGTCGGCATCGTGGCGCTGATGGCCGGCTTGTGGCTGGCGTGGAATGCGATGGGAGCGGTTGACGAAAACGTTCCGGCCGACACTGCCGCAACAAGCAGCATCGACAGGATCGCAGAGGGTATCGCGCAGGTGCGCGAAGCGATGGCGTCGCCGGAGGTGCTGGAGACCGCCCGCACCGTCCTGGCCAGCGATGATGCCGATTCCGATCGGCTGCGCCGGCACCTGCAGGATGCCGGCATCGCCAACCTGATCGATGTGCGGGTGTTTCCGCCGAGCATCGAAGACATCGAGACCGGCGCATATCCCGAGCCGAATTTCGGCGTCATCCAGATGCTGCTCAGCGCCCGGCAACAGGGCAGTGCGCCGGCGGAAGTGCACTACCCCGGCACGGCCAACGAAAACCTGGCTTTCGCCCAGGCCCTGCGCTCGGCTGATTCGGATGAACAGGGCGAGCTCGCGGGCTACCTGTTCGTACGCCTGCCGGTCAGTGTCGTGACGCGGCGGCTGGCTGAACCGGGCGAGGACCGCTGGCTTGCCGTGCAGCAGGGCGAGACCGTGATCGCCGGCAAGGGCTCCCGCGCGGGTGAAGGGGCGCCGGGTGGACAGGCAATTATCGCCGACAGCCAACTGAGCCTGCACTGGGCGCGCGCTGAAAGCACGGGTGGGGCTGCGCCGATGATGGGTGGCGCCGTAGCGGGGATCGGCCTGCTACTCGCGATCGCCGGACTGGTATCGCTGCGGAAGGCCGGACGCCCCTTCGAGCCAGAGGAGACAAGCAAACGGCCAGCCGAAGCTGAACCTCCAGCTGAAAAGAAAAAGGAAAAGGAAACGGCGGCATCACGCCCCGCCGCTGCCGCCCCTGCCTCCAGTGAGGCCGGCGGCGACCAGCAGGACCTGCCCGACTGGATGCTGGACGAGGCCGCCGGTGATGACGACGCCGGTCCGTTCAGCGAGCCCGCCAGGCAGGACTCCCCCGATCCGGAAGCGGCTATCGACGTTCCGGACCTCGACGAGATCTACGAGCAGATCGAGGCCGAGGAAGCCAAGGGCCAGGGGCCGGCTGCAGGCGATGAAGGCGCGTCGCAGGCAGGACACGGCGCGCGGGCGGCGGATCAGGGCTCGGACGAACCCTCGGAAGACGATAGCCTGCTTGAACTGGAGAACTTCGACTTTACAGAAGATTCGGTCGAGCCCGATGAGGAGGAACTGCCCGCGCTGGATGAAGAACTCGAATTCGGGGAATCCGAAACCGACCCGGAACACGAGTCGGAGGGCACGGGTCTCGACCTGGACTTCGCGTTCAGCGATGCCGGGGACAAGCAGGATGAGGTCGCGCTCGACTCCGAGCCGGATGCGATCGATGAGCAACATGAAGCGCCGGAAGCCGAGGGACCCGAGGAGGATGCGCTCGAATTGGCGCTGGAGGATGACGATTGGCAGGAGCGCCCCGATGCCGGCGCCGACGAGCAGGCCAAAGAGGCGGACGTGCTCGACTTTGATAACTCCGCTCTCGAACTCGAGCCCGAGCCGACTTCCGAGTCGGAAGCCGAGGCAGAACCCAAGCCCGAACCCGACTTGGAACCGACCGCCGAGCCGGAACCGCAACCGGAGTCGCAGCCGGAACCCGTGCCGGATTCCGGCGAGACGACTTTGCTCCCCGCCGGCATTTTCCGCTCGCATCAAGTCCTGGGTATTGCCGAAGAGGATCTGACGGTCTCGAAGGCGACCGATATCGGCCAGGCCATCGGGTCGATCGTCGCCGGGCGCGGGTTTTCGCGCATCGCCGTCGCCCGCGATGGTCGATTCAGCGGGCCCGTGCTGCTGTCGGCGGTGACCCGGGGCCTGCGCAACAGCGGCGTCGATGTCATCGAGATCGGCGCAGTGCCCACGCCGCTGTTGTGGTTCGCCGCCACGGAGTTGGCAGAGGGCTGCGGCGTGATGGTGACCGCCTCGCATCACCCGCCCGAATACAACGGTTTCCGCATGATGATCGGCGGTGAATTGATCGAGCCCGGCGGCATGGCCGAACTGGCCCGCCGCGCGGAGGAGAAGGACTTTGCCGAGGGCGACGGCGGTTACGAGCAGCAGGATGTCCTCGAGCGCTACGGCAAGCGCCTGACCACCGACATCCAGCTCGAACGTCCGCTCAAGGTGGTGGTCGACTGCGGCAACGGCGTCGGCGGCGCGGTGGTACCGAAGTTGCTGCAGGCGATCGGCGCCGACCTGATTCCGCTCTACTGCGATGTCGACGGAGCCTTTCCCAATCACCGGCCGGACCCGTCGTCACCCGACGATCTCGAGGACCTGCGCCTGTGCGTGCGCAATTTCCAGGCCGATCTGGGCATTGCCTTCGACGGCGACGCCGACCGCCTGGTCCTGGTGACGCGAAACGGTGAGATCGTCTGGCCCGACCGCCTGTTGATGATGCTGGCCGCGGAGATCGTGCCGGCGCGGCCCGGGGAAGCGGTGGTCTTCGATGTGCGCTGCTCGGGGCATTTGCAGCACGTCGTCGAGCGCGCCGGCGGGCGAGGCATCATGACCGCTACCGGCCAGCAGCCCGTTGCACAGCGACTGCGTGAGGAAAGTGCGCCGCTGGGCGGCGATATGGGCGGTCACCTGTTCGTCAACGACCGCTGGTATTCCTTCGACGACGCCATTTATGCGGCCGCCCGGCTGCTGGAGATGCTGGCCGCCGACGCGCGCGAGGTCGACGAGATCCTGGCCGAGCAACCGCAATTCCGTGCCAGTCCGGAGATCACGATCGACATCGACCGGGAGCACTCGCGGTCACTCGTGGAGCGCCTGGGACAGGAATCCGATTTCGGCGATGCGCAGCTCACACGCGTCGATGGATTGCGCGTGGACTGGCCCGACCGCTGGGGTCTTGCGCGTGTGGATGCCGATTCCGGCCGCCTGGTCCTGCGCTTCGGAGCCGACGAGGCGGCTGCCCTGGGACAGGTTCGTGGGGAATTCCGCGAAAAACTGCTCGAGCTGGATCCGAAACTGCAATTGCCCTATTGATCGTCCCTGCCCGCCAGGGACCGCTCAGTAAGCGTGCTTTCTGAACAGGTGGCTCAGGTCGCCGCCCCATTCACCCTCGTAGGCGGCGAGCTTGACCTCGGCCGGTGTGGTGCCGCGGTCCACCACCTTCTGCAGGGATTCGAGAAAACCGCCTTCGTGGTCTCCGCTGCCGCTGAGCCGCTGGCGGCGTGCCAGGCCTCGATGCGCCAGCTCGAGCAACTCGCCGGCGATCGCGTGAACGCTTCGGCCGCGAATTTCGGCTCGCAGACCCTCCCGGGCGACGTCACGACGCAGGCGTTCACGTTCATCGGCATTCCAGTCGCGGGTCATGTCCAGGCAGGCGGCCAGGCTGTCGGCGTCGTAGAGCAGTCCCACCCAGAAAGCCGGCAGGGCACACAGCCGTCGCCAGGGGCCGCCGTCGGCCCCGCGCATTTCAAGAAAACGCTTGAGTCGAACCTCGGGAAAGGCCGTGGTGAGGTGGTCTTCCCAGTCCGACAGCGTCGGTTGTTCGCCCGGCAGCGCCGGCAGGCGCCCGGCTAGGAAATCGCGAAAGCTCTGGCCGGCGCAGTCGATCATCCGCTCGCCGCGTTTCACGAAATACATCGGCACGTCGAGCATGTAGTCGACGTAGCGTTCGAAGCCCATGCCCGATTCGAATACCCAGGGCAGCGTTCCGGTGCGGTCCGGGTCGGTATCCGTCCAGACATGCGAGCGGTAGCTGAGAAACCCGCTGGGACGCCCCTCGACGAACGGGGAGTCGGCAAACAGGGCGGTGGCGATCGGTTGCAGGGCGAGCGAGGCGCGGAACTTGGCCACCATGTCGGCCTCGCTGGCGAAGTCCAGGTTGACCTGCACGGTGCAGGTGCGCTTCATCATGTCGTGGCCGAGCCGGCCGACCTTGGGCATGTAGTTGCGCATGATCACGTAACGCGCCTTGGGCATCCAGTCGATGTCGTCGAGCGCGGCGGTGGGATGAAAGCCCATGCCGAGAAAACCGATGCCCAGCGGTTCGGCCACGGTGCGTACTTCGGCAAGATGCGTGTTGACCTCGTCGCAGGTCTCGTGCAGGTTGTCCAGCAACTCGCCCGAAAGTTCGAGCTGGCCGCCGGGTTCGAGGGTGATCGAGCAGCCATCCTTCTTGAGTGCAACGGGAAGGCCGTCTTCGAGCACTCGCTCCCAGCCGAAGCCTTCGGCCAGGCCCTCGAGCAAGACGCGGATGGATCGTTCACCCTCGTAGGGCAGCGGCCGGAGCGTTTCGGTACAGAAGCCGAATTTCTCGTGCTCGGTGCCGATGCGCCATTCGGATTCCGGCCTGCAGCCGGATTCGAGCCAGGCAGCGAGCTCACGCTTGTCGGTCAGGATGGTGTCGGGATTCAAGATGCAATCGCCGGCTAGAATGAAGCGCCGATTATCGCTTTTTTGCCCGGATGCTGCATGGAAGCGAGGCACCGATCCCCTGAAAATCACTGGAACCACGGAAGACACGGAATGCACGGAAAGAAAGAAAGTGGAATCCGGTCTCGCCTCACAGAGCTTGTTGTGGACCGATTGCGCACCCTGGCTCGACCGGGGCGGCTTCGAACTTGTGTTTTTTCCGTGTCTTCCGTGCTTTCCGTGGTCCCATTATTTTTCGCCCTTGCCCTCTGCGCAATCCCGCTACAAGCAGCGACGCTGCATCGCGGCGTGGGGCCGGAACCGGATTCACTCGATCTTCACGCGGCGCAAAGCCTTTCGGCGCTGAACGTGCTGCGCGATTTGCACGAGGGGCTGCTCACCCTCGACGCGAAGGCCGAGCTGATCCCCGGCGTGGCGAGGTCCTGGTCGGTCAGCGAGGACGGCCGGGTTTGGCATTTCGAACTGGATGAATCGGCGCGCTGGTCGGACGGCGAGCGCATCGTCGCCGACGATTTCGTTGCCGGCTGGCGGCGTGCCCTCGATCCGGCCACGGCCTCGCCCACGGCCGCCTTGCTCGATGTGGTCGAGAATGCTCACGAGCTGCGCACCGGCGAGGTCGATGCCGACGAACTCGGCATCGAGGCGCTTGACTCCGGGCGGCTCGAGGTACGACTGAAGCGGCCGTTGCCCTGGTTCGGCGAGTTGCTGACCCACCCGGTGACCTATCCCTGGCCGGGTGAGGCGCCACGCTTCAGCGGCGCCTTCGTGCTGGCGGAGCAAGTGCCCGGCGCCCGTCTCGAGCTCGAGGCGAACAGCCAATACCGCGCCGCCGATCAGCTGGAACTCGACGGTGTGACCTGGCACGTCATCGAGCAGCCCAACGTCGAGCTTGCCCGCTATCGCGCCGGGCAGCTGCACGTCACCGAGACCATTCCACCCGGCCGTGTCGACTGGCTGCGCGAGCAGTTCGGTGACCAACTGAGAATCTCGCCCTACCTGGGCAGTTTCTTCCTCGGATTCAACTTCCGGCGTGAACCGTTCGCCGAGGCGCCGAAGCTGCGTCACGCGCTGAGCCTGGCCATCGATCGCGACATCATCACCGAGCGCGTGCTCGGCTCGGGCGAGATTCCGGCCTGGGGACTGCTGCCGCCGGGCATGCCCGGCTGGCCCGAGGGGCGCGAGCCGCCGTTACCGGTCGGCGAACGCCTGGCAGAAGCGGAGCGCCTCTACCGCGAGGCCGGTTATGGCGAGGATCGACCGCTGCAGGTGGAGTTGCGCTTCAATACATCGCTGACGCATCGCCGCATGGCCGCGGCGATTGCCGCCATGTGGAAGCTGCACCTGGGTGTGCAGACACGCCTGGTCAACGAGGAATGGAAGGTCTTCATCGCCAACCGCCGCCACGGCCGGATCACCGAGGTCTTCCGCGGCGGCTGGATCGCCGACTGGCGCGATGCCGCCAATTTTCTGCAGCTGTTCGAGAGCGACAGCCCCGGCAACTACACCTTTTTCGACGACCCGGTCTACGACGGGCTGATGCGCCGGTCCGGTAATCAGCGCGGCGAGGACCGTCTCGAAACGCTCCGACAGGCTGAAAGACGCTTGCTCGACCAACAGGTTATCGTGCCCTTGTACTACTATGTTTCGAGGCATCTCGTGGACTCTCGCGTGCGCGGATTCGAAGACAACCCCATGGACATTCACCTCTCGCGCTGGATATCGCTGCCGTGAGACGGCTCTGGCCGCTATGCCTGGTAATGCTGCTGGCCGGCTGCGGCGAGCAGGAAGAGGGCGAGCCGGAACCGATCTCGGGGCTGGCCGAGCCGGTCGAAGTGGTGCTCGATGAGGACGGCCAGCCGGTTCCCGGCATCCTGGCCGAGTCCCAGGTCGTGCATCGCGGCAACGGCGAGGAGCCACAGACCCTGGATCCGCACCTGGCCGAGGGCGTGCCTTCGACCAATATCCTGCGCGACCTGTTCGAGGGACTGGCCACCACCACCGCGGACGGGCACATCGTGCCCGGTGCGGCGCGGCACTGGGACATCAGCCGGGACGGACTGACCTACACTTTCTTCCTGGACCCCGACGCACGCTGGAGCAACGGCGAGCCGCTCACGGCCGAGGATTTCGTGTGGTCGTGGCGGCGTGCGGTCGATCCGGCCACCAGTGCGTCCTATGGCCGCATGCTCTCACCGGTGGCCAATGCCGAGGCGATCTTCGCCGGTGAACTGCCGCCGGATGCTCTGGGCGTGACAGCGCTCAACGAGGCGACCTTCCAGGTCGATCTCAACCATCCCACCCCCTATTTCCTGGGGCTGCTGACCCATCCCACCACTTACCCGGTCTACCGGCAGGCGGTCGAGGCGCACGGCGACAGTCACGTGCGTCCCGGCAACCTGGTCTCCAACGGCGCCTACACGCTCGAAGAATGGCGCGTGCGCTCGAGCATCGAGCTGGTGAAGAACCCGCACTACCGCGCTGCTGACGATGTCATCGTCGAGCGCGTGGTGTTCTATCCCCTGGAGGACGAGAACACCGAGTTCAACCGCTTTCGCGCGGGCGACCTTCACTGGACCTACCAGGTGCCGTCGAACCAGTTCAAGTGGCTCCGGAAAAACCTGGACGAGGCAATGATGGTCGCGCCCTGGTTCGGCACGTACTTCTTTTCCTTCAATCTCACTCGCCCGCCCTTCGAGGACAACCTCGCGCTGAGGCGGGCGCTCAACCTCGCCATCGACCGCGAAATCCTGACCGAACGGGTCAGCCGCTTCGGTGAGATACCGACCTTCAACCTGGTGCCGCCGGGCCTGCCCGAGTACGAACCGCCGGCCACCGACTGGGCCGACATGAGCCAGGAGGAGCGCGAAGCCGAGGCAATACGGCTCTATCGGGAGGCTGGCTACAGCGAGGAACGCCCGCTGCAGGTGGAGCTTCGCTACAACACCTCCGAGAACCACCGCAAGATCGCCGTGGCCATCGCGGCCATGTGGAAGCAGGTGCTCGGCGTGCGTACACGCCTGATCAACGAGGAGTTCCGGGTCTTCCTTCAGAACCGCGCCCAGCGTCGCGTTACCGAGGTGTTTCGTTCCGGCTGGATCGGCGACTACCAGGACGCGTTCACTTTCCTCGAACTGTTTCACTCCGAGCACGGCCGCAACGACGCCGGCTACGACAATCCGCGCTTCGATCGCCTCCTCGAGCGCATCGCCGCCGAACGGATCCCGGCCAGCCGCCGCAACCTGATGGCCGAAGCCGAGCGCATGATCCTGGCCGACCAGGTGATCCTGCCCGTCTACAACTACGTCACCAAGCGCCTCATCGACCCGCGCCTGAAAGGCTGGAAAGAAAACGTCATGGATCACCACCTGACGCGCCATATGTATCTGGTGAGGAGCCGAGAGGTCGGAGCAGACGATGACGATGAAGCGTCCGAAGGGGAGGAGTCGTGAGGGCGCGAAATTCCAAATTCGAAATTCGAAATCCGAAACGGAAAAGCACCACGAAATCAACCGGCAGCCATTTCGTGCTTGGGTTTTCGAATTTGTTTCGAATTTGGTGCTTCGAATTTGGTGCTTTAGATCAGTGTGATCGAAGGCGGTCCGCGTCATGTTGAAATACTCGCTCCGCAGACTGGCATCAGCCATCCCGACGCTCTTCCTCCTGATCACTTTCGCTTTCTTCCTGATCCGCGTCGCGCCCGGCGGGCCGTTCGATTCGGAGCGGGCCTTGCCGCCGGATATCGAGGCCAACCTGGCGGCGAAGTATCATCTCGACGAGCCGCTCGTGTTTCAGTACGCGCGATACCTGTGGCAGATCGCCCGCGGCGATCTCGGGCCGTCTTTTCACTACCTCGACTGGACGGTCAATGACCTGATCGCGCAGGGCGCGCCGGTATCTTTCGTGCTGGGGGCGGCGGCGCTGATCCTGGCGCTGATCATCGGGGTCATTACCGGGGCCCTGGCCGCCCTGCGGCAGAACAAGCCGGCGGACTACGCGGTGATGAGCATCGCCATGATCGGCATCTCGATTCCGAACTTCGTCATGGCGCCACTACTGATCCTGTTGTTCGCCATCGTGCTCGGCTGGGTGCCGGCCGGCGGCTGGGCGTTCAGTTTCGATCGTATGGTGTTGCCGGTAGTCACGCTTGCCTTACCCATGATCGCCTACATCGCACGCATCACCCGAGGTTCGATGATCGAGGTCCTGCATTCGAGCTATATCCGGACCGTGCGCGCCAAGGGCATGCCCGAAAAGGAAGTGATCCTGCGCCATGCGCTCAAGCCCGCGCTGCTGCCGGTGATCTCTTATCTGGGCCCGGCCGCGGCGGCGATCCTCACCGGATCCGTGGTGGTCGAGCGCATCTTCACCATTCCTGGTATCGGCTCGTATTTCGTCCAGGGCGCGCTCAACCGCGACTATACGCTGGTGATGGGTGTGGTCATCCTCTATGGTGTGCTCATCATTCTGTTCAATTTCATGGTCGACCTGATTTACGCCTGGCTTGATCCCCGCATCCGCTATGACGACGGGGCCGAGACATGAACGAGTCAACCCGCGACGCCTTCGAGCAGGCGCTCGATACCCGCGAGGTCAAGGGCCGGTCCCTCTACGTCGATGCCTGGCATCGGCTGCTGAAAAACAAGGCCGCGGTGGCGGCGCTGGCCGTCCTGGTCATGATCATCGCGCTGGTCAGCTTCGGGCCCATGTTGTCGGGCTGGGATCACGAGATTCCGGACTGGGACCACTACTCCTCGCCGCCTTCACTGGAGAACGGCCACCTCTTCGGCACCGATGCGCTCGGCCGCGACCTGTTTGCGCGCACCATGATCGGCGGACGCATCTCGCTGCTGGTCGGCCTTGTGGCCACGATGGTCTCGCTGATCATCGGCGTGACCTGGGGTGCATTCGCCGGCTACGTCGGCGGACGCGCCGACAACGTGATGATGCGTATCGTCGACGCCGTCTATGCCATGCCCTTCATGTTCTTCGTTATTCTCTTGATGGTGGTGTTCGGCCGCAACATCTTCCTGATCTTCGTCGCGATCGGCGCGATCAACTGGCTCGACATGGCGCGCATCGTTCGCGGCCAGACGCTCAGCCTCAAGAACAAGGATTTCGTCGAGGCCGCGCGCGCCAGCGGCGCCACCGAGTGGCAGGTCATTCGTCGGCACATCATCCCCAACCTGCTCGGTGTGGTCATCGTCTATGTCACGCTGACCATCCCCCAGGTGATCCTGGTCGAGAGTTTCCTGAGCTTCCTCGGCCTGGGCGTTCAGGAGCCGCTGACCTCCTGGGGAGCCCTGGTCAACGAGGGCGCCCAGGAGATGGAAACCGCGCCGTGGTCGCTGCTCTACCCGGCCAGCTTCCTGGCCGTGACCCTGTTCGCCTTCAACTTCCTCGGCGACGGGTTGAGGGATGCGCTGGATCCGAAGGACAGGCAATGAAAACAAGGGTTCAGTGTTCAGGTTTCAGGTTTCAGGAAAACCTCGGGTTAGAAAACCCGGGGTTGCCGAGAGGTTGTCATGGCTTTACTTGAAGTACGGGATCTGACGGTTTCCTTCGACACGCCCGACGGCGTGGTGCACGCTGTCAACGGCATCAGTTTCGATCTCGAGCCCGGCGAGACGCTGGGGCTGGTGGGCGAGTCGGGTTCGGGCAAGACGCAGACGGCGCTGGCGCTGATGGGGTTGCTGGCCGAGAACGGTCAGGCCAGCGGCTCGGTCAAGTTCCGCGGCCAGGAGCTGCTGGGCATGTCGCTGCCCGAGTTGACCCGCGTGCGGGGTTCGAAGATCTCGATGATTTTCCAGGATCCGGTCAGCTCGCTCAATCCCTACATGACCGTCGGCGACCAGTTGATCGAGGTGCTCACCCACCACCGCAATCTCAAGAAGAAGGCCGCGCGCGCGCGCGCCATCGAGATGCTGCGCCTGGTCCAGCTCAGCGACGCGGAGCAGCGCATGCGCCAGTATCCGCACGAGCTGTCCGGGGGCATGTGCCAACGCGTGATGATCGCCATGGGGCTCTTGTGCCAGCCGGACCTCCTGATCGCTGACGAGCCGACCACCGCGCTCGACGTGACCGTTCAGTCACAGATCAATTCACTCATGGGTGAGCTCTCCACCCAGTCGTCGACCGCGATCCTGCTGATCACCCACGACCTGGGCGTGGTCGCCGGGCTGTGCAACCGCGTGCTGGTGATGTACGCCGGCAAGGAGATGGAGATGGCCGGTATTGACGAGTTGTTCGCCGACCCGCAGCATCCCTATACCGAAGGCCTGCTCGCTTCGGTGCCGCGGCTCGATCGTCACGACTCGGGCATTCTGCACGCCATTCCCGGTAATCCGCCGAATCTGCTCGAGGTGCCCGAGGGCTGTCCCTTCCGCGACCGTTGTCCCTACGCCTGGGAGAAGTGCCTGGCACTGCCGGAGTTCGAACAGATCGGCGAGGGTCGCTTCAAGCGCTGCCATCTCGATGGCCTGCCGTCCAAAGAGGAGGCTGGCTGATGCGCAATCCCGTGCTTCAGGTCCGCAATCTCGAAGTGAGCTTTCGCGTCGATACCGGCTGGCTGTTTCGACACGATTACCACAGCATCCGGGCTGTCGACGGCGTGAGCTTCGACGTCTACCCGGCCGAGACGCTGGGCATCGTGGGCGAGTCGGGCTGCGGCAAGTCGACCCTGGCCCGAGCGCTGCTGGGCCTGCAGCGGCCCAAGCGGGGCGAGATCCTGTGGCTGGGCGAGGACCTGGCCCAGGCCAGCGAGGAGACGCTGCGCAGAAAACGCCGGGAGATCCAGCTCATTTTCCAGGACCCGCAGGGTTCGCTCGACCCGCGCATGACCGTTGGCGCAATCATCGCCGAGCCGCTCAAGACCTTCTTCCCCTCCATGTCGCGCCTGCAGATCCGCGAGCGCGTGACCGGCATTCTCAAGATGGTGGGCCTGCGGCCCGACCAGATCAATCGTTACCCGCATGAGTTCTCCGGCGGGCAGTGTCAGCGCGTCGGAATCGCCCGCGCCCTGGTGGTCAACCCGCGCCTGGTCGTCTGCGACGAGCCGGTCAGCGCGCTGGATGTCTCGATCCAGGCACAGATCGTCAACCTGCTCAAGGATCTGCAGAAAAAGCTGCAGCTGTCGCTGATCTTCATCGCGCACGACCTGTCGATCGTGCGCCACGTTTCCGACCGCATCCTGGTGATGTACATGGGCAAGGTCATGGAGATGGCCGACCGATCCAGCATCTACCGCCAGCCGCGACATCCCTACACCCGGGCCCTGATCGAGTCGGTGCCGATTCCCGATCCGGTGCGCGAGCGCGCCCGCGCCCGCCGCTCGATCCAGGGCGACATGCCCTCGCCCATGAATCCGCCTTCGGGTTGCGTGTTCCGCACGCGCTGCCCCTTCGCTACCGAGCTCTGCGCCGAGAAGGTGCCCGAGCTGGAGATGCTGGACAACGGTCACCAGGTTGCCTGCCACCATCACCGCGACCTGCCGCAGCCGCCTGAGCCGGGCGAAGAGGCCGAAGTCGAGACCCGGGCCGAGGGCGGGGAGCAGCCGCAATCGTGAACACCGATGCGTTGCGCGCCAGGCTGGATGCCGGCCTGGCCGGGCTGGGCCTGACCCTCGAAAAAGAGAAGACTGACCGCCTGCTCGACTACCTGGCCCTGCTCTCGCGCTGGAATCGCGCCTATAATCTCACTGCCGTGGACGATCCGGCGGCCATGGTCGAACGCCATCTGCTCGATAGCCTGAGTATCCTGCCGTGGATCGACGGTAGCGAAATCGTGGACGCCGGCACGGGCGCCGGGCTGCCCGGTGTGCCGTTGGCGATCGCCTGCCCGGACAAGCACTTCGTGCTGGTCGACAGCAACGGCAAGAAAGTGCGCTTTCTACGCCAGGTGCGCCGGGAACTGGGCCTGGACAACATCGAGCCGGTGCAGGCCCGACTGGAAGAATTCGTACCCGAGGCCGCCCCCGACCAGGTGGTGGCGCGGGCCCTGGCGCCGCTGCCGAGGCTGGTCGAACAGCTTGGCCACCTGCTTTCGGCCGGCGCGACCCTGCTGGCCATGAAGGGCCGGCTCGAAGATGACGAGTGCGCTGCGGTGGCGGATGCGTACAATGTCGATCGGATCGAACTGAACGTGCCCGGCGCGAGCGGTGCCCGCAGCCTGGCCATCCTGAGGAAGTCATGAGTAAACGACGGGCCCGGATTGTGGCCGTAACAAACCAGAAGGGCGGCGTGGGCAAGACGACCACGGCGCTCAACCTTGCCGCCGGGCTGGCCGAGCTCGAGCGCCGCGTCCTGTTGATCGATATCGACCCGCAGGGTAATGCCACGACCGGCTCCGGCGTGGAACTCGAAGACGACCAGAACACCCTGTGCGAGGTCTTGCTCGGCGAGTGCGCGATCAGCGAGGCGGTCGTCAATGTCGAGGCCATGGGTTTTGACCTGGTCCCGGCTAACGGCGATCTCACCGCCGCCGAGGTGGCGCTGATGGACACCGACGACCGGGCGACCGTGCTGCGCGGCGCCCTGGCCAATGCCGCCTCGCGCTATCACCACATCATCATCGATTGCCCGCCCTCGCTGAGCGTACTCACGCTCAACGCCCTGACGGCGGCCGATTCGGTCCTGATCCCGATGCAGTGCGAGTACTACGCGCTGGAGGGCCTGACGGCCCTGCTCAACACCATCGAGCAGATCCAGGACTCGGTCAATCCGGAACTGGAGATCGAAGGCCTGGTACGGACCATGTTCGACATCCGAAACAATCTCTCCGGTGCCGTTTCGCGCCAGCTGTCCCAGCATTTCGGCGACAAACTCTACGCCACCGTCGTGCCGCGAAACGTGCGCGTGGCCGAGGCACCCAGCTACGGCCAGTCGGTCATCCATTACG
The DNA here is from genome assembly GCF_042310375.1 of Wenzhouxiangella psychrophila. Classification (NCBI taxonomy): domain Bacteria; kingdom Pseudomonadati; phylum Pseudomonadota; class Gammaproteobacteria; order Chromatiales; family Wenzhouxiangellaceae; genus Wenzhouxiangella; species Wenzhouxiangella psychrophila. The sequence continues at coordinate 139,939 of NZ_JBHJMQ010000001.1, forward strand.
ATCGCGATTCGCGTGGTGCGGTGGCCTACCTGGGCCTGGCCGGCGAGTACCTGCGGCGCATGGGCGAGGCGGCGCGCGCGCCCTCGAGTACGGCGCAGGATCTGGCCGCCGAAGAACAACGACTGTAGGAACTCCAAGCCGATGGCCGCTTCACGCAAGAAGAAACCCCTGGGCCGTAATCTCGATGCCTTGCTCGGCAAGACCCGCGCGGCGGCCGAGCAGGAAAGCCCCGATGGCCAGCTGACCGGCCTGAAGGAGCTGCCGCTTGACGCGATCGAGCCCGGCCGCTACCAGCCGCGATCGGCGATGGACCCCGATCGCCTGCAGGAGCTGTCGGACTCGATCAAGGAGCAGGGCCTGGTGCAGCCGGTGGTCGTGCGGCCGTTGGCGAAGCAGGGCCGTTACGAACTGATCGCCGGCGAACGCCGCTGGCGCGCCTGTCGCATGGCCGGCATGGAAACCATTCCGGCGCTGGTTCGCGAGATTGCCGACGAAGCCACCCTGGCCCTGGCCCTGATCGAGAACATCCAGCGCGAGGACCTCAACCCGCTCGAAGAGGCCGTCGCGCTTCGGCGCTTGATCGAAGAATTCGGCCTGACCCACGAGCAAGCGGCCAAGAGCGTCGGCCGCTCGCGCACCTCGGTGACCAACCTGCTCCGGCTGATGGAGCTCGCGCCGGAAGTGCGCGAGATGGTCGACAGCAAGCAGATCGACATGGGGCATGCCCGCGCCCTGCTCACCCTCGAGCGCCCCGACCAGATCCGCGCCGCTCACGAGGTGGTCGACAAGGACCTGTCGGTCCGCCAGACCGAAGCCCTGGTGCGGCGCATGCGCGAGGGCGAGCCGGGGCCGAAAAAGGCCAAACCGCAACCCAAGTCCGCCGATATCCAGCGCCTGGAACAGGAGCTGACCGAGACCCTGTGCGCGCCGGTCAACGTCAAGCACTCGGCCTCCGGCAAGGGCCAGGTCACCATCCGATACACCAGCCTGGACGAGCTGGACGGCCTGCTCGAACGCTTCAAACGCTAACGCCGTTCGCGCTTGAGTCTTTCCTTGGTGCGCGCGCCCTTCTTCTCGAGCATGGGCCTGAGCGCGCGACCGATGCGCGGGAACAGGTAACTGATCGTGGTCAGGTACCCGCTGATGCGCGGCATGGGTTTGTCGAGCGTGGTGTTATCGACCAGCTCGACGATAGCCTCGGCCACTTGTTCGGCCGTGGAAATCGGCTGGGAGAAGGTCAGGTCGGTGGCGCGGTCGATTTCATCCATGATGAAACCGGTGTCGATCGGGCCGGGCGAGACGCTGGCGAACTTGATGCCTTCGCCGCGCATTTCCTCGTGCAATGCCAGGGTCAAGGCGCGCAGGCCGAACTTGCTGGCCGAGTAGGTGGCCGAGCCCGGCACTGGTGTACGACCGGCCAGCGAGGCGACGTTGATCACCGCCGCCCGCTTCGATTTCCTGAGTCCGGGCAGCGCCAGCCGAATTGCCATGGCCGGGGCCCTCAGGTTGACGTCGATCATCTGTCCGATATCCGCGACGTCGAGCTTCTCGAACGGCCCCCGGGCGTGGTAGCCCGCGTTGTTGACCAGCACATCGACCGAACCGAAGCGCTGTTCGGCCTCGGCCAGCATGGCCGCGAACGCGTCGAGGTCGGTCACATCCATGGGTGCAACAAGCACGCGATCGCCCAGGCCGAGCTCGCGTTCAAGCTCGTTCAGTTTTTCCTCGCCGCGCGCAATGAGCACCAGGTTGGCGCCCAGCCCGGCAAAAGCGCGCGCGGTGGCTGCGCCGACGCCCATGGATGCGCCGGTGATGACCACGGTGATGTTGTTGAAGTCTTTGGGCATGCTGCCGCTCCGCAGGGGATTCCCGCCGGGACTATACCGGAGAACTCCGGCCGGCTGCTTTCGATGCCCCTGGCGGACTGGCGCGAGACGCCCGCCCTGACCCGTCGTTGTCGCGCCATGCCCGTGCCGTCCGGGTGGGCGCATACTGCGACCTTTTCGCCCGCCCGGGCGTCTATATACCGACATGAGCCTCTCGCGCCCCATTGACGACCTGGCCCTGGCCGCCCTGAAGCGACGCTGTCGCCGCACGCAGGAGCGGGTCTACCGCCAGTACTCGCAGCCGGCCTGGACCCTGGCGGTCCGCCTCAGCGGCTGCGAGGCGCGGGCCTGGGATGCGGTTCAGTCGGCCTTCGTGCTGGTCTTCGAGCGCATCGGCCAATTGAAAAGCGCGGCGCAGTTCGGATTCTGGCTGCGCCGCATCCTGGTCAACCAGGTCATGGACCAGCACCGCCGGCAGTCGACCCGGCAGCCGGAGATCGAGGAGGCCGGGGAATCCCGGGACCACGATTCGGCGCTGGACCTCGAGCGGGCCTTCGCGCAACTCGATGAGCTCGACCGCCAGGTGGTCTGGCTGCACGATGCCGAGGGCATGAAGCATGCCGAGATCGCCGAACTGGCCGGGCAGAGCGTGTCCTGGTCCAAGTCGCGGCTGGCGCGGGCAAGAGAAAAGCTCAGGAAGCAATTGACGGCCGGCGAAGTCCCGGCCAGGAGCATGAAACATGGATGACGCCATCGATTTTACCCGCATGAACCGATCCGGGCCGCCCGAGAATCTGTGGCCGGCCATCGCCGGAGAACTCGACCGGCGCAGAAGGCATCGCTTCGTGCGGCGCGTGTCGGCCCTGGCCGCGGTGGTGACCGTTGTCGTGCTGGTCACGGTGCTGGTCGATGCACCCGCGCCGCCGGCCGGTGGGGAACCGATCGCGAGCGCACCGACCGACAGCGGGTCAACCGGGTTGACGCTCGCCGAGCTGCGCGCTGCCTCGGCTCGCCTGGAAGACCGGCTTTCCGACCAGCGCCAGCGTGCGGTCGGCGGAATGGAACTCGAATCGCTGCTGTGGCTCGAGGCCGAGCTGGCCTGGCTCGACGAGCAACTGGCCGAGACGCCGGCCGACCGCGAACTCTGGCGCCAGCGTATTGAGCTGCTGACCGAACTCAACCGGCGTTATGCCGACGGCGACTGGCGGCGTGAAATGCTGCTGGCCAGCGTCTGAAGTGACCAGAATGCCCCCGATAGAGGAACCGAAGATGAGAACACTACTGATTGCACTGACCACCTTGATGTTGGCGACCTCGCCGACGCTCCACGCGCAGTCGAACGACGAATCCGCCGATGAAGCCGAACAGGCGGCTTCGCGGGAAGCGCTCCGCGCGGAACTGGAGCAGGCGCGGCGCGAGGTGGCGAAGGCCGCGCGTGAGTTCGCAAGGCTTCAGCGCCAACTAGCGGATGAAGACATCGAAAAAGCACGGGCCGAGAGGGTCACGGCCATGGAGGGGATGGAGGAGCTGCACGAAGCGATAAGGGGTCGACGGGTGGAGAGAATCGAGCTCCACACCGACGAACGATTCCCCGGGCTGGTGCGGCCACGGTTGGGTGTGCTCCTGAGTCCTGAAGACGGGGCAACCATGATTGTTGGCGTGACTCCCGGCAGCGGTGCTGAGAAGGCTGGCATCAAGGCGGGTGACCGGCTCATATCGATAAATGGCCTAGAAGTGGACGCGTCCGAGCCGGAAAGCTGGCGTGTGCCAATGGAGGATCTCGAGGTCGGTCAATCCGTGCCGGTGGTTGTGGAGCGAGAAGGCGAGCGGCTCTCTTTCGATGTAGCCGCATCTTCCCCGGCCCGGGATATCCGCGTGATCACGCACGACATCAAGGGTCCGCCCCCGGCACCCGATGCGCCGGACGCGCCCGATGCACCGCGAGTGGATCGTGAGGTATTCGTGCTCGAGGACGGTGCAGGGCTGCGGCGTGTGCTGGAACACCCGATGCCGCCGCTGCCCCCGCGCCTGGCCGGCCTGGGCCGCAACAGCGACATGATCAGCAACCACGCCGGGCTCGAAGCCTACTTCGGAACGGGCGAGGGCGTGGTCGTGCTGCGCATCGATGCGGACAATCCGCTCCAGCTTCAGGACGGGGATGTGGTTCTGAGTATCGACGGGGAGGCCGTGTCACGCCCGGTCGAGATCGGCCGAGTCCTGATGGGCCGGGGTGGCGAGACGGTGACCCTGGAACTCATGCGTGCTGGCGAGCGGATCACGATTGACGCCGAGCTGCCCGAGACGCGGGCCGTCTCGGCCCTCATCCGGGAATTCGGCCGCGCGTTCTGAAAACCTGCCGGCGGGCGGCAATCGGCTTGCCGCCCGCTTCTCGCCCCTGCTATAATTCTCGGGATTTGTAGCCACCGGTGATGCTCAGAGCATCGGCGGTGGCATTTTTGTCGATGGAAATTGCGTCGACAAGCCCGACATCGAGACAGGGCATCGGCGAGGGGCCTTCACAGGTGCACGAGAAATTCGCTCACACTGTTGCCTGGCTCCTGCGCTGGCAGGCCATTCTCAGCGTGCTCGGCGCGGTCGTCTACGGCCTGCTGGCGGGCGGGGAAATGGGCCTGGCCGTCCTGGTCGGCGGTGGCATCGGATTGCTGCTGACAGCAGTAACCGGCCTGCGCATCGGGTTGAGCCTGGGGCGTGATCCGAAGGTGATGATCGCGGCCTTTTACAAGGCTATGGCCTTCAAGCTCGTGCTGGCGGTGATTCTGTTTGTCATCGTGGCAAAGTGGTTCGCCGGTTACTTCATGCCGGTAATGACTGGATACGCGGCCACCCTGGTGGCCTATTGGCTGGCCATGTGGCGACTGGCGTCCACCGGCCCGACATCGGAACACTCGGAACAGTAGCAAAGGACAGTTTTACAGCGTTATGGCTAGTGGCACCCCGACTCCGACCGAGTACGTCAAGCACCACATCACCAACCTGAGCTATGGCGATGGTCTGTGGACCATCCACGCCGATACCCTGTTTTTCTCTTGGGTGCTGGGCCTGTTCTTTTTGTCGGTCTTCATTCTGGTCGCGCGCCGCGTGACCGCCGGCGAGCCCGGCAAGCTGCAGAATTTCGTCGAGATGATCGTGGATTTCGTCGACAACTCGGTCAAGGAAAGTTTCCATGGCCCGCGCGAATTTGTCGCGCCGCTGGCCCTGACGATCTTCGTGTGGGTGCTGCTGTGGAACCTGATGGACCTGGTCCCGGTCGACTACCTGCCCTACCTGGCCTACAAGGTGTTCGGGCTGGAATACACCCGCGTTGTGCCGTCGGCCGATATCAACGGGCCGTTCGGGCTGTCGATCACGGTGCTCGGGATCATCCTGATCTACTCGGTCAAAGGTAAGGGCTTCGCGGGTTTCGGCAAGGAGCTGCTGTTCCATCCCTTCGGGAAAAACCCCCTGCTGTGGCCGGCCAACCTTTTGCTAAACCTGGTCGAGATGATTGCCAAGCCCGTCTCGCTCGCACTTCGACTGTTCGGCAACCTGTATGCCGCCGAGCTGATCTTCGTGCTGATTGCCCTGCTGCCCTGGTGGATTCAGTTCATCCCGGGCGGCGCCTGGGCGGCCTTCCATATCCTGGTCGTACCGCTGCAGGCCTTTATTTTCATGACGTTGACGATTGTTTACCTGTCGCTGGCGTATGAGGAACACTGATAGATCCTAGACCCAACCCTTGTAATCAACTGCTCTCACCAAGCACAACACTGTTAGGAGACTCCAAGTGGAAACCATTGCTCTAATTCAGGCTAATACCGCCATCGCCGTCGGCTTGATCTTTGCCTTTGCCGCACTGGGTACCGGTATCGGCTTCGGCCTGCTCGGCGGCAAGTTCCTGGAAGGCGCCAGCCGCCAGCCCGAACTCGCCGGCATGCTGCAGGTTCGCATGTTCATCATCGCCGGCCTGCTCGACGCCCTGTCGATCATCGGTGTGGCCTTCGCCGCCCTGCTGATGTTCGCCAACCCGCTTCTGGGTGCGCTGGGCGGCTGATCCGCTACTGAAATGAACCCTTCGATCACGCTAGCTTTTTAAGGTTTTGTTATGGAACTGAGTCTCGGCACCATCGTCGGACAGGCCCTTACCTTTCTGCTGTTCATCTGGGTGACCATGAAGTTCGTCTGGCCGCCTCTGGTTCAGGCCATGGACGAACGTCGGCGCAAGATTGCCGAAGGGCTGGCCCAGTCCGAGGAAGCCGAGCAGGCGCTCGACAAGGCCAATGCCGAAGCCGACGAGATTATCCGCGAGGCCCGCCGCAAGGCCGGCGAGATCATCGAACAGGCCAGCCAGCGCGGCAACCAGCTCGTCGAGCAGGCCAAGGACGACGCCATCGCCGAGCGCGACCGCCAGGTTCAGGCGGCCGAGGCGGAAATCCGCCAGGCCACCAACCAGGCCAGGGAATCGCTGCGCGAAAGCGTGGCCTCGCTGGCGATGGCCGGCGCCGGCCGGGTGATCGAGTCCGAGATCGACGACAAGCGGCATCGCGAGATGCTCGACAAGCTGGCCGCGGAACTGTAAGCCATGCTCAATCGGACCACACTCGCCCGACCCTACGCCCGTGCCGCCTTCGAGGCGGCGCGCGACGCCGACGCCAATGATCGCTGGAGTGAGGCGCTCGATCTGGCCGCCGCGATCGGCGGCACTGAGGAGATGCACTATCTCGCCGGCGACCCGCGGGTGGGCGGCGACCGCTTGCTCGAGCTGTTCACCGGGATCGGCAAGGACTGCTTCGACGAGTCGTTCGAGAACTTTCTTCGGGTGGTGATCACCAACGGCCGTCTCGAACTGCTGCCGGAAATTGCGGCCCAGTACGAGCAGTATCGGCGCGAGGCCGAACAGCGGATCCGGGTCGAAGTGTTCTCGGCCCGGCCGATGGATGACAAGCAGTCGAGCGAGTTGGCCGAACGCCTCAAGGCACGCTTCGGCCGGGAAGTGGACATGCATGTCGAAGTCGACGAGTCGCTGATCGGCGGGGCAATTATCCGCGCCGGCGACAAGGTCATCGACGGCAGCGTGCGCGGCCGTCTCGAGCAGCTGGGCCGAAGAATCAACGCTTACTAATGAGGTCGTTAATCAGCAGACATTCAGAGTTTCAGAGACGGCCTCCGGCAAGGCGCGCGAGCGCAGACATAGCAGGCCTATTTCAAGCGAGCGGAACGCGGCCGGTGGCCGTCTCTGAAGCTCCCGAAGGGCTTGCCTCTCAGCGTCCGTGGACTGCGTTCTCGGCGCTTGATGTAGTCCCCGCTACACCTGCGCGCCGACGCCTTGCCACGAACGCTGAGAGACAAGCTGAATGCCTGCTGATTAACGACCTCATTAGTAAATTGGATCGGTCGCGACACGAATCGGGTCAGCGGCCGGAATGAATTGAATGTTCAAGGATTGCAATCATGCAGCAGACCCTCAACCCGACTGAAATTTCCGATCTGATCCGCAAGCGCGTGGAGCAGTTCGAGATCTCCTCCGAAGCGCGTACCGAGGGTACGGTGGTCAGCGTGTCCGACGGCATCTGCCGCCTGCACGGCCTGGCCGACGCCATGCAGGGGGAGATGATCGAGTTTCCCAACGAGACCTACGGCCTGGCGCTCAACCTCGAGCGTGATTCCGTTGGCGCCGTCGTCATGGGCGACTACACGCACATCAACGAAGGCGACACGGTTCGCTGCACGGGTCGAATCCTGGAAGTGCCGGTGGGCGAAGCCCTGCTGGGCCGCGTGGTCGACTCGCTCGGCAATCCGATCGACGGTAACGGCCCCATCGACAGCGACATCACCGAGCCGATCGAGAAGATCGCACCGGGCGTGATCGCCCGCCAGAGCGTCGACCAGCCGGTCCAGACCGGCCTGAAGTCCATCGACGCCATGGTGCCGGTCGGCCGCGGCCAGCGCGAACTGATCATTGGCGACCGCCAGACCGGCAAGACCGCCGTGGCGATCGACGCGATCATCAACCAGAAGGGCAAGGGCATCAAGTGCATCTATGTCGCCATCGGCCAGAAGGCCTCTTCGGTGGCTTCGGTCGTGCGCAAGCTCGAAGAACACGGTGCCATGGAGCACACTATCGTGGTCGCTGCCAATGCGTCCGACTCGGCCGCGCTGCAGTACATCGCCCCGTATGCCGGTTGCGCCATGGGCGAATTCTTCCGCGATCGCGGCGAAGACGCACTGATTGTCTACGATGACCTGACCAAGCAGGCCTGGGCCTATCGCCAGGTTTCCCTGCTGCTGCGTCGCCCGCCGGGCCGTGAAGCCTACCCCGGCGACGTCTTCTACCTCCACTCGCGCCTGCTCGAGCGCGCCTCGCGCGTCAACGCCGAGTTCGTCGAGGAAAAGACGGGCGGCAAGGTCAAGGGCAAGACCGGTTCGCTGACCGCATTGCCGATCATCGAGACGCAGGCCGGTGACGTGTCCGCCTTCGTGCCGACCAACGTCATCTCGATTACCGACGGCCAGATCTTCCTGGAAACCGACCTGTTCAACGCCGGTATCCGCCCGGCCATCAACGCCGGCCTGTCGGTCTCGCGTGTTGGCGGTTCGGCCCAGACCAAGATCATCAAGAAGCTCGGCGGCGGCGTGCGACTGGCGCTGGCGCAGTACCGCGAGCTGGCGGCGTTTTCGCAGTTCGCCTCCGATCTCGACGAGCAGACGCGCAAGCAGCTCGAGCGTGGCCAGCGCATCACCGAGCTGATGAAGCAGCCGCAGTACTCACCGCTTTCGGTTGCCGAAATGGCGGTCAGCCTGTTCGCCGGCAACGAGGGCTACCTCGACGACCTGCCGCTGAACAAGGTGACGGACTTTGAGGTCGCGCTGCGCGACTACATGAACAGCAGCCACGAAGACCTGATGAACAGGATCAACGAAAAGGGCGACTGGACCGACGAATTCAAGGACGAGCTGAAGAAGGCCTGCGACGAGTTCAAGAAGACCGGCTCCTGGTGAGCCAGTCTTTCGTAGTACCGAACGCCACTAGCGACGTTAAACGAAGGCAGCAGACATGAGCGGATCAAGAGAAATTGTCGGTCAGATCAAGAGCGTAAAGAATACGCGCAAGGTCACCAGTGCGCTGGAGATGGTCTCGGCCAGCAAGATCCGCAAGGCCCAGGACCGTATGGAGGCCTCGCGCCCTTACGCGCGCATGATGCGCCAGGTCATTGGCCATCTGGCCCACGCCAATCCCGAGTACCGCCACCCGTTCACGGTCGAGCGTGAGGACGTCAAGCGCGTGGCCTACGTGGTGATCGCGACTGACCGCGGCCTGTGTGGCGGCCTGAACACCAACCTGTTTCGTACCCTGCTGAGTGAATTCCGGCGGTGGCAGGAGCAGGGTGTGGAAGTGACTACCGTGCTGGTTGGCCGCAAGGCGGCCCAGTTCTTCCGTCGCCTCAAGGTCGACGTATCTGCTGCAACCCAGGACCTGGGCGAGCAGCCGCGGTTGGAAGACCTGATCGGCTCGATCAAGGTCCTGCTCGACGGCTACAAGGAAGAAAACGTCGATCGCGTGTACCTGTGCTACAACCACTTCGTCAATACCATGACGCAGAAGGCGGTGGCTGAACAGGTTCTACCGCTGCCGCCGACCGAGGACGAGCCCATGCTGCAGTACTGGGACTACCTCTACGAGCCCGACGCCGAGCAACTGCTCGACGACGTGCTCACGCGTTACGTCGAATCGCTGATCTACCAGGCCGCCCTGGAAAACGTGGCCAGTGAACAGGCTGCGCGCATGGTCGCCATGAAGAGCGCCTCCGATAACGCCAGCGACCTGATCGACGACCTGCAGCTGGCCTACAACAAGGCCCGCCAGGCGGCAATCACGCAGGAGATTTCCGAGATTGTCAGCGGTGCCGCGGCGGTCTGATCGAGAGTCAATAGCGCGGAAAAGAATTTACTGTTTTCTTGAAGCAAAGCTCGTTCGCCAAGGCGAACAAAAGCAACACAAACATCAGGATTGAAGCAAATGAGCCAAGGCAAGATTGTCCAGATTATCGGCGCCGTCGTGGACGTTGAATTCCCGCGCGGTGAAGTGCCCAACGTCTATGACGCCCTGACCGTCGACGACAAGGATTTGATGCTGGAAGTCCAGCAGCAGCTCGGGGACGGCGTGGTGCGTACCATTGCACTGGGTTCGACCGACGGTCTGACTCGTCATGTCCCGGTCAGCAACACCGGCAAGGCCATTAGCGTTCCGGTCGGCACCAAGACACTGGGCCGCATCATGGACGTGATGGGCAACCCGATCGACGAGGCCGGCGAAATCGGCGAAGAAGAGCGCTGGCCCATTCACCGCAAGGCGCCGGCCTTCGACGAGCAGGCCGCCAGCAACGAACTGCTCGAGACCGGCATCAAGGTCATCGACCTGATCTGCCCGTTCGCCAAGGGCGGCAAGGTCGGCCTGTTCGGCGGCGCCGGGGTCGGCAAGACCGTCAACATGCTCGAACTGATCCGTAACATCGCTATCGAGCACTCCGGCTACTCGGTATTCGCCGGCGTGGGTGAGCGTACCCGTGAGGGCAACGACTTCTACCACGAAATGAAGGACTCCAACGTCCTCGACAAGGTGGCCCTGGTGTTCGGCCAGATGAACGAGCCGCCGGGCAACCGCCTGCGCGTGGCCCTGTCCGGCCTGACCATGGCCGAGTACTTCCGCGACGAGGGCCGTGACGTGCTGATGTTCATCGACAACATCTATCGTTACACCCTGGCCGGCACCGAGGTGTCCGCCCTGCTCGGCCGCATGCCGTCGGCTGTGGGCTATCAGCCCACCCTGGCCGAGGAAATGGGCGCCTTGCAGGAACGCATCACCTCGACCAAGACCGGCTCGATCACCTCGATCCAGGCTGTCTACGTTCCCGCCGACGACCTTACCGACCCGTCGCCGGCCACGACCTTTGCTCACCTCGACGCCACCGTCGTGCTTTCGCGCCAGATCGCCGAGCTGGGCATCTACCCGGCCGTCGACCCGCTCGACTCGACCTCGCGCCAGCTCGATCCGCTGGTGGTGGGCCAGGAGCACTACGACGTCGCCCGAAAGGTGCAGGGTACGCTGCAGCGCTACAAGGAGCTCAAGGACATCATCGCCATTCTCGGCATGGACGAGCTGAGCGAAGAGGATAAGCTCACCGTCTCGCGCGCACGCAAGGTCGAACGTTACTTCTCGCAGCCGTTCTTCGTGGCCGAGGTCTTCACCGGCTCGCCGGGTGTCTACGTATCGCTGAAGGACACGATCCGTGGCTTCAAGGGTATCTGCGACGGCGAATACGATCACCTGCCCGAGCAGGCCTTCTACATGGTCGGTACCATCGAAGAGGCCGTGGAGAAGGGCGAGAAAATGGCCGAGAAGGCAGCTTAAGCAATGGCCTCCACGATTCATTGCGACATCGTCAGCGCCGAAGCCGAGATCTTTTCGGGCGACGCTGCCATGGTCGTGGTCAGCGGTGAGGAAGGTGAACTCGGCATCGCGCCGCGGCACGCCCCGCTGTTGACCAGGCTCAAGCCCGGACAGGTGCGGGTCATGCTGCCTGAAGGGGGCGAAGAGTTCTACTACATCTCCGGCGGGCTGCTGGAGGTGCAACCCCATGTGGTAACGGTCCTGTCGGACACGGCCGCGCGAGCGAGCGACCTGGACGAAGCAGCCGCGCTCAAGGCCAAGGAAGAGGCCGAAAAGGCGATCGCCGACCGGTCGGCCGACATGGAGGTCGCCCAGGCCCAGGCTCAACTCGCCGAAGCCATGGCCCAGCTTGCTGCGCTCGAGCGCCTGCGCAAGTCCCTCAAGCGCTGACTCGGCAGGGTGATCCGGCTCCCGGCCGGTATTGAAACCTATTCGAGAGATGCCCCGGCTGGACCGGGGCATTTTTTTGTCTCGGCGCGGTCTATAAGGAGAATCTGGTATTCTGAATCTACAAATATAAAGGGAAGGAGGAACCCATGGGAATGCACTCGCGTGTGCTCATCATCATGGTTCTCGTCATCGGGGTAGCGGGCTGCGGTGGCGGAGACGCGCAGCCCGACAACGAGCGTTTATTGAACGCATTCGAACAGGGGCGAACCGGCGTCTGGGTGAGCGGTCACGGAATCGTGGCTCAGCTGATTGGCGACGAAACTGTTTCCGGAGAACGTCATCAGCGAATGGTCGTCAACGTTGCAGGCGGGCTCGACCTGATCGTGCGCCATTCGATCGAGCAATCCGAGCGCGTTCCGGTGGCGCAGGGCGACACCGTCGCTTTCCAGGGTCGCTACGAATGGAACGGCCGCGGCGGGGTGCTTGGATACACCCACCACGATCCCGAGCAACCCGGTGACGGCGGCTGGGTCCGCTACAAGGGCACGACGTACGACTGACCCTTGTTCAACACTCGGACTGCATGCCGCTCAGGGCTGCTCGCCGCTGTACGGCATTGCTTCGGCCCCGGTGATTTCGCCGACAACTGCCGTTTCGTGAACGAAAAGTTCGACCTCCCGCTCGAATGTCAGCGGGCCTTCAACTTTCACGTCCGCACCAATGACGACTTTCGGCGGAGAGCCGGCGCTGAAGCTGATGCCCTGGCTCTTCCGCACCGACAGCGCGCCGCTGATAACGGCGCCATCATCAAGCAAGATGCTGCTGTTGTTGGTTACCAGCGAGGCCGCGCGCGCACCGGTCATTTCAATCCGGCCATTGACCGAGCTGACCTGTCCTTCGATCACCACGCCATCGGAGGCCACGATACGGCCGTTGACCGACTCGATCTCGCCGCTTACTTGACCGCCCTGACCGAGCTCAATGCGACCATTGACGCTCGAGATGTCTCCATCGATCGAAACACCGTTGCCGAGGGAGATCGTGCCGTTCACATTGCTGATGTCGAGGGCATGGGAGCCGCTGCCGACCTGGATGCGGCCGTTGACGTTGCTGATTTCGCCAAGGACCCGGCAATCCGTGCCAATGTCGATGCGGCCGTTGACCAGGGAAATATCCCCGTCGTGCGTCGACCCGTCCGAAAGCGTGAAACTGTCCGTCAACGAGGAGCAGGCACCCAGGGCAAGCGCCAGCAAGACTGCGGTGGATGTGCGAGTCAACATGATTCAATCCTCATCCGAAATAGGGGACCAGCATGCCCTTTGCCGCCCGCAATCTCCAGTGCCTGAAGTCATGGTCGGGCCAGCTGCAGCGAGGCGAAATCAAACAGCTTGCGGTCGCATAATTGAGAGGGTGCCGCGTTGCCCAGCGCGCGGAAGATCGACATCTTGCGCCCCGGCTGAGCGCGTTCCCACTCGGCCAGCATTTGCTTGATATTCTGCCGTTCGAGATTGGGCTGGCTGCCGCAGAGGTTGCAGGGGATGATCGGATAGTCACGCACCTCCGCCAGGCTCTCCAGATCCGATTCCAGGCAATAGGCCAGCGGACGAATGACCATGTTCTGCCCGTCGTCGCTGAGCAGTTTGGGTGGCATGGCCTTGAGTGCCGCGCCGTGAAACAGGTTGAGAAAGAAGGTTTCGACGATGTCGTCCAGGTGATGGCCCAGCGCGATCTTGGTCAGGCCGTTTTCGCGCGCGTATTCATAGAGTGTGCCGCGGCGCATCCTGGAGCACAGTCCGCAGGTTGTCTTGCCCTCGGGTACGACGCGCTTGACCACCGAATAGGTATCCTTCTCGATGACGTGATAGTCGACGCCCAGGGACTCCAGGTACTCGGGCAAGACGTGCTCGGGAAAGCCGGGCTGCTTCTGGTCGAGATTGACGGCCACCAACTCGAAATCGATAGGCGCGGCCTGCTTGAGCCCGAGCAGCAGGTCGAGCATGGCGTAGGAATCCTTACCGCCGGACAGGCACACCATCACCCGGTCCCCGTTCTCGAGCATGTCAAAATCGGTGACAGCCTGCCCGACCTGGCGCCTGAGGCGCTTGATCAACTTGTTGGTGTTATATTGCTGCTTACGCGAACGGTTGTCGCTCGGTTTGTCGTCGACGATGGTCAGCGGCACAGTTGCGCGGTTCATGATTGCAATCCGGAAATGGCTTCAAGCCCATCATTCTAGCGGCAAATTGACCCAATCCCTCGCCGAAATCACTGCACGCCTGCACGAGCTTCGCCAGGAGCACCGCGACCTGGACCAGGCGATCGAGCGCATGGCCGACAATCCTGCCGTCGATCAGCTCCAGCTGCGCCGGCTGAAAAAACGCAAACTCCGATTGCGCGACCAGATTGCCTGGTACGAGAGTCAGATGATCCCCGATCTGGATGCCTGAGCCCTGCTTGCCGGGGCAGCCCCCAGGCGGAATTCGCGGCGTTCAACGCGCATTGGCACCCCGTGGACTGGCGGCGCTGCACGCGGCGCGGGTCTCGACAAGTCAAATGCTGTTTCGCCCGGCGCTTCTCGCTCTTGCGGCGAATTCCTTTTACCTCGCGCGGCAAAAGGAATCAAAAGCGCGCTGAAAAGATTGCGGACGCACCGCAGGACTATCGGAATGTGGGGGCTTCAGGATTTTGCCTCCGTCTTTGCTCCAGCTCCGTCTAGACACAGGGCGTCTTCGGCGTGCCCAGGGTGTAATCTGCATTCTGATGGCCCGACCTCGATCCCTCCCGGCTTCGGCTAGGCCATTGCAGGTCGCTTCGGGTGAATGCTCCCTGCATCTGGATCCTGGCACCGACCTCGAACGCTCGCTTTGGAAGTCGTGCGGCTGCGTGCGGGCCTGCCCAAACGGACGTCGAAAGCCCGCCTGCGTCTCAGAGAGTCAGAACAAAGCCCCAGACAAAATACTGAAGCCACTCCCGCTGCAAGTCCCGAGAGGAAAATCGCTTGCTTTTGACTTTAAGCGCGCTTTTGGTGACTTTTCTCGCGCAAGAGAAAAGTTACCCGCCATCAGCCTGCGGAGCAGGCGGGCGGAACAGCCTTTGAAGTGTCGAAGCCCGCACCGCGGCCGGGGGCAACCTGTTTACCCACAAGGCATTGAAGGTACCACCGCAAGAGCCTGCGAAGCAGGCCGGGCGAAACAGCCTTTGAAGTGTCGGAGCCCGCCCCGCGTGGGGTGGCACGAAAACACCTTACGCCACAATACCTAAAGCGCCCCGAAACAACGCCCCCGGGGACAAGTCCCCGACCTACCCGTCCTCCCCGGTTAACTCTAGCAATTCAGGCGTCACCTGAATAATGGTGTGCCGGATCTCCTTGCTGAGCACCAGCTTGGCATCGCGTGCAAAGGTTTCGAGCCGGCGGCCGAATACCAGGCAGTTGTCGTCGTCGCGTGAGAGAAAGCCGCTGTCGAACATCGCCTCGATGAACTGGCGGAACAGGGTTCGATCATAGAACTCCGGTGCCTCGAACTCATGCAGCAGCGAGATTCGCTGGGCGGACAGGATGCAAAGCTGCTCGAGCTGGCGACGGTTGAGCCGACCCGAGCCGTTCTTGACCAGCACGGCCATGGTGATGAAATAGCGCTCGAAATTCTGAAGCAGTGATCCCCCGAGCAGGCGCAGGTAGTAGCTTTTATCGCTGCCCCCGGGCGCACGCTGCAAATCGTCGCCGGAGGCGCGCAGCAGCTCGAGCTCGATCAGTGAATCGATACAACGCTCGACCACGCTGTCGAGTTCCTCTTCCTCCCAGGGGAGGAAAAGCTCTCGCTGCAGAAAGGGGTAGACCGTTCTGCTGAGGCTGCGCAGGCGCGAACGGCGCACCCGCTGGGTATTGAGGAAACAGCAGGCGATCCAGGAAGTGATGGCCAGCAGGTGTGCGGTATTGTTGCGGAAATAGGTCAGCAGCAGAGCCCGTGTGGCGTCCGTGCGAATGATGTTGCCAAGGCGATGTTCATGTCGCTCGACCACGCCCAGCTCCAGGCCGTACTCGATGACCTGGCCAGGCGTCATGCGAGTGATCGTGACCCGGTCGGAATAGCAGGTCAGGCGAACCACGTTCTTGAGCACGCCGATCATCTTCTCCAAGTCGTCTTCATCGAGTGCATGCTTGCGGCTGGCGAGCAGAGCCGTGGCCAGCAGGTTGATCGGATTGAAGTCCGCCGAGCGGTTGATGTTGACCATGATGCCGTGGGCGAGGTCGTCGACGACGTCGCCCAGCCAGGGCGGCTTGCTGCCGTTTTCCAGCTCTTCCTTCCGCCAGTCCGCATTGTGCGCGTCGAGTACGGATTCGAGCTTGATGGGTTCGCCGAAACTGACCGTCACCTCGCCGTAGTTCTTGCGCAGGATATTGATCACGTTGCGGAAGTCCGCCAGCGATTCGGGTTTCTTTTGCTGCCCCGACAGTTCCGAAATGTAGGAGCTTCCCTCGGCCAGACGCTCGTAGCCGATATAGACGGGCTGGAACAACACCGGCCTGGACGGATTGCGCAGGAAAGCGCGTACGGTAATCGAGAGCATGCCCGCGCGCGGGGGCAGCAGGCGGCCGGTCCGAGAGCGCGTGCCCTCGATGAAGTACTCCATGGCAACGCCCCGGTCCAGGATCAGCGTCACGTACTGATTGAACACCGCGGCATAGAGCGCTTGCGACCGAAACGAGCGGCGCAGGAAGAACGCCCCGCCGCGCCGCAAGAGCGGCCCGATCAGCGGCATGTTGAGGTTCACGCCGGCGGCGATATGCGGCGGCACGAAGCCCCGGTGGTAGAGCAGGTAAGACAGCAGCATATAGTCGATATGGCTGCGGTGACAGGGCACGTAGACGATTTCGTGTCCGTCCTGCGCCTCGCGGAACTGGCTGAAATGGTTGACGACCACGCCGCGGTAGATGCGGTTCCAGAACCAGGTCAGCAGAAGATCGGCGATGCGAATGAACGCATAGGAATAGTCCGCCGCGATTTCCCGGGCGTACTTGCGCGCCAGCAGCTCGGCCTTTTCCCCGCTGATATCGTCACGTCGTGCCTTCGCCAGGATCGCCTGCTGCACACGCTCGGACCGGATGACGCGCTCGACAAGTGTGCGTCGGTGCGAGCGGTCCGGGCCGATGGCGGCGGTGCGCACACGCTTGAAGTGAACTCGAAGGACCCGGCTGATGCGCCCCAGCGCCTGCGAACTGTCCTCCGTTTCCTCGAGTACCTCGCCGACGTCGACCGGCTTGCCGAACTGAACCATGGTCGCGCGGCCGTTGATGAAGGTCGAAAACAGGCGGCGGATGCGCCCGGCCACGCCCCAGTTTTCGGAAAACAGGATCTTGAAGACGCTCTCTTCCTTGTCCGGTGCTCGACCGATCAACACCGTGACCGGAACGACCTGCACGCGCGCAAGATCGTCGGCGTTGGCGCGCTCGAGCAAGTGGCGCAGCATTTGCGGATGACGCCGCCGCTGCGGCCTGCGAATGATGAATCCCCCGTAACGCCTGGAGGCGCTATAGGAGCGGGGTAGCACGCCGTCACCGACGCGGAACGTCTCGCCCGGTTTCGGCCAGCCGAGCCTGCGGCAGACTTCATCGACGATCAGCAGCGAAGACAGCGCGTAGGTGTCCAGCACATAGAACACGGGACGATCGGGATCGATGTCCAGTTCCGACAGGTCCTCGGGCAGCACGGTTGAGCGAACCCACCAGTGCAGGATGCGCCGGAGCAGGTTCAGCCAGGCGCCGTAGAGACGCGCGGGCAAGCCGTTTGGGGAACTGGTTCGCTGCATGACAGGGTCGCGATTCGGGGCGGCAAGTTTACCATCCGACACCCCGATACCGACCTAACTGAAATAGCCGGCGATTTCCGCCTGGATGCCGGCGGCGGCAGCCGCCGGGTCCTCGGCGTCGCGGATCGGCCGGCCCACCACGATGTAGTCGGCGCCGGCTGCGAAGGCGTCACCGGCGCTCAGTGTTCGCTTCTGTTCATCGCGATTGGCGACCGGCCGGATGCCGGGGCACACCGCGACCAGGCGATCGTCGACATGGCGCCGCAGCGCCGGCACTTCCAGTCCGGAAGAAATCACGCCGGTGCAGCCGATCTCCAGGGCGCGGCGTGCGCGCGAGAGGACCAGTTCCTCCACGTTGCACTTGAAACCGAGGTCGTCGAGATCACCCTGGTCCAGGCTGGTCAACGCGGTCACGGCCAGAATCCCCATGTCGCCACGATTGGCCACGGCTTCGGCCAGCATGCCGTCGTTTCCATGGACGGTCAGGAAATCGACGTCCCGGCGGGCAAGCTGCGCGGTGGCCCGGCCTACCGTCGGTGGAATGTCGAACAGCTTGAGGTCGGCAAACACACGCTTGCCCTGCTGCTTGAGTTCGTCGGCCAGTTCGAAGTAATTCCCGCTGAGAAAGAACTCGAGGCCGAGCTTGTAGAAGCGCACGTGATTCCCGAGTTGTCGAACCAGGCTTCTGGCCTGGTCGATATCGGCCACGTCGAGGGCGAAGATCAGTCGTTCCTCAGCGGGAATGCGCCGGCGATTGTCAGGCAGTGTCATGAAAATGCTCCAGGATGGTCGGGGCGATGCGTTCGGCATGGACCATGTGCAGGTGGTGCCCGCCGGGGCAGGCTATCGTCGCGCGCCGATGCCGGAGCGCGGCCAGCCTGAGCTGGAACATGCGCTGGTTCATCAGGCCCGTACCCGGCTCGGAATGGATATTGAGCACGGGTGCTTCGATGTGGGCGAGCAGGTCGATGACCTGCGGCTCGGTGTAGCGATGGGCCGTCGGCCAAGTCAGGCGCAGGTCGTGGCGCCATTGCCAGCCGCCGTCGACCTCGATCAGGCCGCGATCGGCCAGCATCCGGGCCGACGCGTCGCTGAGGTCGCTGCCCTGCTGCCGGGCCGCCACCGCGGTATCGCGTTCGGCATGCACGCGACGATTCCTCGGCTTCGAGCGCGCAACGGCCTTGCGCCAGACCTCGGCGGTTTTCTCCGCCGGAGCTGAGAGCGGGCCCAGGCCCTCGATCAGCGCCATCGAGTTCACGCGCTCGGGTGCCGCGGCCGCGACCAGGGTCGATACCGCGCCGCCGAGCGAGTGGCCGAGCAGGTTTGCCTGTCCCCAGCCGAGGGCATCGAGTACGGCCAGAACATCGAAGGTGTAGTCGTCGAAGTGATATCTCACACCCTCCGGTCGCGGCGACGAGAGGCCATGCCCGGGAAGGTCGACGGCGACCAGGTCGAGCCCGTCGAGATGCTCGCTCAGCGGCAGGAAGGAGTGGGCGTTGTCGAGCCAGCCGTGCAGCGCCAGGACGGGAATGCCGCCCCGGCGCCAGCGCAGGCCGGAAATCCGCCCGTCGAGCAACTCGATGGGCTCCATCAGTCCAGGCGCTCCAGGTTGGCGTAGGACAGCACCAGCCACTTCTGGCCGGCGGTCTCGAAGTTGATCTGGACGCGGGCGTTGGGCCCGCTGCCCTCCAGGTTGACGACCGTGCCGATACCGAAGCGCTCGTGGCTGACGGTCGAGCCGAGCGTGAAGTCGTGTTCCGCGCCGGGTCCACCGGCGCTGCCGCCACCGAAGGCCGTTCCGACATACCGGGCCGGCTTCGGGCGGACCTGCTCGATCAGCTCCTCGGGCAGCTCGTCGAGGAAGCGCGAGGGGTAGCTGGTGGACGTCTGGCCGTGCAGCATGCGCGATTCAGCGTAGGACAGGTACAGGCGCTGCATGGCGCGGGTCATGCCCACGTAGCACAGGCGACGCTCCTCCGACAGCCGCCCCGGCTCCTCGGTGGACTTCTGGTGCGGGAACAGGCCTTCTTCCATTCCCGACAGGAACACCAGCGGAAACTCCAGGCCCTTGGCCGAGTGCAGGGTCATGAGCTGCACGCAGTCCTGCCACTTCTCGCCCTGGTGTTCGCCGGCTTCCAGCGCGGCCTGGGCCAGGAAGGAAGCCAGCGGACTCAGGCCGGCCTGTTCGTCTTCGAGCGGCTGGTCGAAGGTCTCGGCCGCGCGGATCAGTTCGGTCAGGTTCTCCTCGCGCGTTTCGGCGCGATCGGGCGCCTCGCGCTGGCGATACCAGCGCGCCAGGTCGGCGGTTTCCACGATGGCCGACATCAGCTCGCCCAGCGAGGCCTCGCGCGTTTGTTCATCGAGATCGTTGATGATCTGCAAAAAGTGCGCGACGGCGTTGCCCGCGCGGGCGGCGAATGCGCCGCTGTCGCGCATGGCGGTGGCCGCCTTGAACAGCGAGGTGTTGCTCGAACGGGCGTGATCGCGAATGGCGGCGACCGTGCGCTCGCCAATGCCGCGCGAGGGCACGTTGACCACGCGTTCGAAGGCCGGATCGTCGTCGCGGTTGTGCACCAGCCTCAGGTAGCTCATGGCGTCCTTGATCTCGGCGCGCTCGAAAAAGCGCTGGCCGCCGTAGACGCGATAGGGAATGCCTTCGGCCAGCAACTGGTGCTCGAACAGGCGTGACTGGGCGTTGGAACGATACAGCACGGCCACCTCCGAGGCCGCACCGCCCTGCTCCAGCCAGTCGCGGATGCGCGCGACCACGAACTCGGCTTCTTCCTCGGCGCTGAAGGCCGAGAAGACCCGAATGGGTTCGCCTTGTTCACCCTCGGTCCAGAGGTTCTTGCCCATTCGCTCGTCGTTGTTGGCAATCACCCGGTTGGCGGCCTCGAGAATGGTCGCCGTGGAGCGGTAGTTCTGCTCCAGGCGGATCATGGCCGGATCGAAGTCGCGCGCGAAGTCCGAGACGTTCTCCACCCGCGCGCCGCGCCAGCCGTAGATCGACTGGTCGTCGTCGCCGACCACGAACAGCCGGGCACGGTCGCCGGCGATGATGCGCACCAGCGCGTACTGCAGCTTGTTGGTGTCCTGGAATTCGTCGATCAGGATGTGGCCGAAGCGGTCGCGGTATTGCTGCTGCCGTGCCGGGTTGTCGCGCAGCAGTTCGAGCGTGCGCAGCAGCAGCTCGGCAAAGTCGACCAGGCCGGAGCGCTCGCAGTAGTCCTGGTAGTTGCGGTAGACCGCCACCTGGGTGAGCGCATGCGGATTGTCGAAGGGCTCGATGTGCTCGGGCCGGCGGCCCTCGTCCTTGTGATGGTTGATGAAGCCTTGCATCGGACGGGCCGGGTACTCGCCCTCGTCGAGTTCCATGTCGCGGATCACGCGCCGGATCAGTCGGTACTGATCTTCGCTGTCGAGAATCTGGAAGGTATCGGGCAGGCCGGCCTCGTCGGCGTGCATCCTCAGGATGCGATGACAGATACCGTGGAAGGTGCCGATCCACAATCCGTCGGGTCGCAGGCCCAGCAACTGCCCCACCCGCGCGCGCATCTCGCCGGCGGCCTTGTTGGTGAAAGTCACCGCCAGCAGGCCCATGGGACTGACGTGGTGGACCTGGATCAGCCAGGCAATCCGGTGCACAAGCACGCGTGTCTTGCCCGACCCAGCCCCGGCCAGTACCAGCACGTGCCCGTCCTCGGCCGTGACCGCCTCGCGTTGCGCGTCGTTGAGCTCGTCGAGTAGGTGGCTGACGTCCATGGATCCGGTCGGTGCGAGACAATGCGTTCATTCTAAACGCGGGGACGTCGGGGCATTGCCCGGATTGGTTTGTTATGACGCGGCTTGACATCATGGACTACAGGTGTGATCCTGATGCGAAGACTACACTTGTAGGCATTGCCATGAAGATCACTGCATCGGAAAGCCAGGTCATGGAAATCCTGTGGCGCGAGAGTCCGCTCGAGTCGGGTGACATCGCGCAACGCCTGGCGCCGGAGACGCAATGGAGCCCCAAGACGGTCCGCACCCTTCTCGACCGACTCGTGGCCAAGCGCGCCATCGAGCGGTGCAAGCGCGGTCGGCACTATAGCTATCAACCCTTATTGTCCCGGGAGCAATGGCTGCACGATCAGACCGAGAGCCTGGTCAGGACACACTGCGACGGACGCCTGGCGCCGCTGGTGGCTGCTTTCGCCCAAGCCGAGCAACTCAGCGAAACCGATCGCGAGGAAATCCGCGCTCTGCTGGAGAAGCTGTCATGAATGAGGTGTTGCTCGAATGGCTTGCCAGGGCAAGCGTGCTCCTCACGCTGCTCGTTCCGGCTGCCTGGGTTTGCAGTTTGGCGCTGCGCCGGGTTCTCGGTGCGCGCGCCGCCTACGCTGCCTGGATTCTTGTGCTGCCAGCGCTCACGCCCCGACTTGAATTCCTGGCGGGGATTGCGCCGCTCCCGAGCAACGGACTGCTCGAGCCGGTCCGGCTGGAAACGCTCCGAGTGAGTGCCGAGTCAGGCGCTGCGGGCTCGCTGGGGGACCTTCTTGCGCTGACCTGGTTGGCGGGCGTGCTCGGCTTTGCTCTGTCGACGAGAGTGCGACAGCGACGCTTCGAGTCCCTCCTGCGCTCGGGCGCCGAGCCTCCGGAAGTGGCCACCAGGGAACGAGCACGCCTGACTGAGTACGGGCTGCCGGCTCGGATTCCGCTGTGCGTTTCCGCCACCGTTCCGGGGCCGATGATCGTGGGGACCTTTCCGCCACGCCTCTACCTGCCCGATAGTGAGCGGCTGCCCGAGGAAGTCATCGCCCACGAGGTCGCCCATATCCACCACGGCGACCCCTTCTGGCGATTCCTGGCCTCGGCGGTGCGTTGCACGTTCTGGTTCCTCCCCTGGATTCACATGGCCTGGGGCGCTTTCGGCAAGGCACAGGAGTTGGCAGCGGACGAGGCCGTGCTTGCCCGCCTGGACAGGGCCGGACGTTATCGCTACGCCCGGATGCTGGCCGCCGCTTGCGGCGTCCACGCAGCCGCGCCCGCGTTGGGCTGGTTTACACACTCACTCGTGAAGGAGCGCATCAAGATGATTGGAAAGACACCCTACTTTTCCCGGTCCCTTCCGGGTGGGCTCGTGCTCGTCGGCGCGGCTACCCTGTGCATCACCGTTGCGATTGCAGCCCCCGAGTCGGCACTGCAGCACGAAGAGCACAAACAGCATGAGCAGCAGGAACAAAAAGAGCGGAACGAGCAGGCCTCCGATCGCTTGCCGCCAGACGGCGCCGAGGCGAGGGCAAAAATACAATCGCTTAGAGAGCGAGAGCCGATCGAAGGAGACAGGCTCGAGCCGGTGGTACGGGTAAGCCCTCTGTATCCCAGGCAAGCAGCGATGGACGGGGTGACCGGCCACGTGAAGCTGGAAGCGACGCTTACGGAAAACGGCCACGTCGTCGATATCGAAGTCGTCGAGTCCGAGCCCGAGGGCGTTTTCGATGCGGAAGCGGTCCAGGCCTTCAGCCAGTGGCGTATCGCGCCGGTCTCTCCCCATGAATCCGGAACGCCGCAGCCCGTGCGCATCCGACAGGTCATGGAATTCGTGCTGGACTAGCCCCTGCGGCCAGCCCCTCGAGCAGGTGGCTGACGTCCATGCAGCCTTCAGCTCCTGCCGATGGCGCGGAAGCCAATATCCGAGCGATAGAAGGCGTCCTCGAAGCCGATCTGGGCGATCCACTGGTAAGCGCGGGCCTGGGCTTGCTTCGGTGTATCGCCCAGGGCGCACAGGGCCAGGACGCGGCCGCCGCTGGTGACTGCACGGCCCTGATCGTCGAAGGCCGTGCCGGCGTGGAAGACCTTGATGTCGTCGGGAAAGTCGGATTCGAGACCGGTGATGGGATGGCCCTTCTCGTAACTGCCGGGGTAGCCACCGGCGGCCATGACCACCGCCAGGGCGGTGCGCTCGTCCCACTCCGGAGCAATCCGGTCGAGCGTGCCCTCGAGCGCATGCTCGATGATCTCGACCAGGTCGGACTTGAGTCTGAGCATGATCGGCTGGGTCTCGGGGTCGCCGAAGCGCACGTTGAATTCGAGCACCTTCGGGCCGGTGGCGGTGAGCATCACGCCGGCATAGAGAAAGCCGGTAAACGCCCACCCGTCCTCGGCCAGGCCGGCGAGCGCGGGCTCGATGATGTCGTCGATGATCCGGCGGTGAACGTCCCCGTCGACGACCGGAGCGGGTGAATAGGCGCCCATGCCGCCGGTATTGGGTCCGCGGTCGCCGTCGTCGCGCCGCTTGTGGTCCTGGCTCGAAGCCATCGACAAATATTGCGTGCCGCTGGCGACGACTATGAAGCTCGCCTCTTCGCCCACCAGGAACTCCTCGATGACCACGCGCCGGCCGGCCTTGCCGAAGGCCTCGCCGGAGAGCATGTCCTCGAGTGTGGCGCGCGCCTGGTCTTCGGTTTCGGCGATGACCACGCCCTTGCCTGCTGCCAGGCCGTCGGCCTTAAGCACCACCGGCAGACCGATGCCGTGGATGATTTCCATCCCCTCCTCGACATCGTCGACCACGCCGAAGCCGGCGGTGGGGATGTCGTGTCGGGACATGAAGTCCTTGGCGAAAGCCTTGGACGATTCCAGCCTCGCGGCGTCGGCACTCGGGCCGAAGCACTTCAGTCCGGCGGCTTCGAAACGGTCGACAATGCCCGCGGCAAGCGGCGCCTCGGGGCCGACCACGGTCAACTCGACGGACTCCGACTTCGCCAATTCGATCAACCCGTCGATGTCGTCAGCGCCGACATCGGCGTTGCGCATGCCCGGTTCGGCGCCCGTGCCCGCATTGCCGGGGGCGACGATGACCTCGCTGACTTTCTCCGACTGCGCCAGCTTCCAGGCCAGCGCATGCTCACGACCACCGCCGCCGACGACGAGAAGCTTCATTGGTGTGCTATCCGGGATGTTTGCGCCAACTCATTGTACCGCGGCACCCTGGCGCGAAAGGGGCTTTCGGGAGAGCGAAATTCGAAATCCGAAATCTCAAATCCGAAACAAATTCGAAAACCCAAGTGCGAAATGCTGCGAGCTGATGTTTTTCGTTTCGAATTTCGTGCTTCGTGCTTGTTTCGGATTTCGATATTCGAATTTCGAGTTTGATTTTCCTTTTTGGTGCTTGTGATTTCGAATTTTCGGCATCGCGCCGAAGCCCTTGTGTCTGATGTGTCGCCGGCTCGTGTTAGTGACGAAAATGTCGCCGCCCCGTCAACACCATCGCGATGCCGTATTTGTTGCAGGCATCGATGACTTCCTGGTCACGTTTCGACCCACCCGGCTGGATCACCGCGCGGATGCCGCGTTCGGCGGCGGCCTCGATGCTGTCGGCGAAGGGGAAGAAGGCGTCGGAGGCCATGACCGCGCCCTCGAGCGAGAGATCGGCGGCTTCGGCCTTGAGTGCTGCGAAGCGAGCGGAGTCGACGCGGCTCATCTGGCCGGCGCCGATGCCGATCGTGGCCCGGTCCTTCGCGTAGACAATGGCATTGGAGCGCACCAGGCGGACGGCGGCCCAGGCAAAGCGCAGATCGTCCAGTTCGGCGTCGTCGGGGGAGCGATCGGTAGCGACCTCCAGCTGCGGGACCGTCTGCCAGTCGTCGGCGGCCTGGACCAGCCAGCCGCCGTCGATGGCGCGAAGTTCCAACGGCTGCGGTGCGGCATCGCCGGGCGTGAGTACGCGCACGTTGGGCTTGGCGGCGAGCATTTCGCGTGCCTGCGCACTGACCGAGGGGGCGATCAGGACTTCCATGAATTGCTTGAGCAATCGTTCGGCCAGTTCGGCGTCGACCTCCCGGTTGACGGCGATGATGCCGCCGAAAGCCGAGGTCGGGTCGCAGGCCAGTGCCTTGTCGTAGGCTTTGGCGGCGCTGTCGCCCTGGGCCGCGCCGCAGGGATTGGTGTGCTTGACGATCACGCAGGCCGGTACCTCGCCCAGGCTTCTTACGCCGGCCCAGGCGGCGTCGGCATCGAGCAGGTTGTTGTAACTCAGGGCCTTGCCCTGGAGCGGCTGGCAGCCGGCCAGGCCCGGCGCGCCCTGGCCGCGGACCCGGTAGACGCCGGCGGCCTGGTGCGGGTTCTCGCCGTAGCGCAGCGGCTGGATCGCGTCGAGTGCCAGGTTGACGCGCGGCGGCAGCTCGCTGTCGGAATCCTGGGCGGACAGCCACTGGCTGATCTGGCCGTCGTAGGCGCAGGTGTGTGAGAAGGCGCGGGTCGCCAGCTCGCGCCGCAGTGCTTGGTCGGGAAGGTCCGGCAGGGATTCGATGAAGGCCGGATAGTCGTCGGGGTTGCACAGCACGCAGACGTCCCGGTGGTTTTTGGCCGCTGCGCGCAGCATGGCCGGCCCGCCAATGTCGATGTTCTCGATGGCTTGTTCGAGCGTGCAGTCCGGTCGCGCCACCGTCTCGGCAAATGGATAGAGATTGACTACGACGACATCGATGCGATCGATGCCGTGCTCTTCCATGACCCCGGCATCCACATCACGCCGGCCCAGGATGCCGCCATGAATCCTGGGGTTCAGGGTCTTGACCCGCCCGCCCATGATCTCGGGGAAACCGGTCAACTCGCTGACCTCCGTGACAGTCATGCCGGCCTGGGTGAGCGCTCGTGCGGTGCCGCCGGTGGAAAGCAGCCCGAATCCCGCCTTTTCGAGCCGGCGCGCAAGTTCCACGAGCCCGCGCTTGTCGGAAACGCTCAGCAGTGCCCAGCGTCGATTCGATTCATTCATCAGGAAAACTGCTCCGGAAGGGGTTATTCCAGGCCGTAACGCCGGACGCGGTTACGCAGCGTGGTCCGGGTGATGCCCAGAATTTCGGCAGCCCGCGACTGGTTGCCGTCAGTATGCGCGAGCACCGTCTGGACAAGCGCCCGTTCGGATTCGCCCATGATCAGGCCGTGCAGGTTGTCCGGTGGCGTCCCCCCCATGTCGTCCAGGTACTGGCGGACGACGCGACGCACGAATTCGTGCAGGCACGGACCCTGATCTGGTGGGTTATCGGACAAGCTGCGTATCCCTCGAAAAGCTTCAATCAGTGGATCACTACGGCGAACCAAAAACCATAGCACAAGTCACGCGGGGGGCTCAGTGGAATCGCACCTGGAATCCGGCCGGGTCGCTCGTGCCGACGACAAATTCCAGCAGCACCGGCATGATCACGCCGGCGGGCAGGCCGCGCTCGATCCCGTCCGTTTCACGCAGATACTCTTCCGGCGTCAGTCGCCGTACACCGAGAACCTGTTGGCTGGCATCGAAAAACCGGACCTCCATGACCGGAAACGGCACGGCCGTATCCGCCTGGTTGTGCAAGCTGGCGCTGATGATGACGGCATCGTCCAGGCTCGGATGGGCGTGCATGTCACGCGAAACGATCTGGATGGCCTCGTTGGGGTCGATACCGGCATCGGGCTGGGCGGCACTGCCCAGCCATTGCGCGATGGGCGAGCCCGGCGTCTGCCAGAATGCCCACAGCTGGATGAAAAGCAGCGCGAGGAGCGCGGCGCTGATCGCCGGCCACAGCCAGCGACGCCGGTTTTCGTCCGGCAGCCCGTTTTCGAAACCCGGCAGAGGTTCGACGGTACTGGTGTCGTCGGGTTCGTCCTCGACATCTTCGAAGTGTTCGACCGGTAATTCGGCCTGCACCATGTCGGGATGCTCGAGCATCGGCGGCATGCCGTCGCCTCGCAGCGGCTCGGCCGACTGATCGGGATGGTGCTCGAACAACTCGGAGAGGCTGTTGAAGGTCTTGCCGCAATTACCGCAGCGCACCACGCCGGCTGCTTCGGCGAGGACACTGGCGTGCAGTTCATAAACAGCCTGGCATGCCGGGCAGCGTGTGAACACGGCTGCAACCTCAGCCGTTCTCGTCGCTTCGCGAGGTCAGCTCGCGATAGCGTTCGAGATCAGCCGAAAAACGCTCGCGCGCCTCGGCCTCTCGTTCGTCGAGCCGCTCGAGGTCGGCGCGCAACCCACGCAGTTCCGTACGGGTCTCCCTGATGCGGGTCTGCAGCTGCTCGGGCACGGCCTGGCCCTTGCGGTCGAGTTGGGCTGCTCGGCTGACCAGGCCCTCGAATCGATTTTCCACGAGTTGGACCGCCTTGCGGGTCGACACGCGCTGGCTCTCGATCCCCGCCAGCTGCAGTTGCAGCGCCTGGTGCAGATCATCCACGCTGTTGTAGGTGGCCAGCAGCATGCGATCACGAGTTTGTTGGTCGCGTTCATCGGCGTCACGCTTCGCTTGCTCCGCCCGCTGGCGGCGACGTTCGGCAATTTCCTCGGGGCTCAGAGCGGGCTCGACCCGATCCCGAATCGTGCCATCCGGGCCCAGCCGGACATACCCGTAGTCCTTGTACTGCGGGGGAACGGTCTGGCCATAGTGGGTTTTGCCCTCGTCGTCGACCCAGCGATACACGGACTGGGCCTCAGCTGGCGTAGCCAGGATGAGCGGCAACAGGAGTGACAGGAACAGAAGGATGCGATTCAACATGGTTGGGCTCAGGCGCCGTAGTGTTGTTGGTAGGCAATGACCTTATCGAGGCTTGCCGGCGGGCGATCGTGTGATTCCAGCCACTCGATGAGATCTCGCAGGCTGGCGATCGACACCACCTGCAATCCACGGGATTCGACAACCTGGACGGCTGAGCGTTCGTCCTCACTGCCGCGCTCCTGGCGATCGAGGGCGATGGCCACGCCTGCTGCTTCTGCGCCGGCTTCGGCAATGATCTCCAGTGCCTCGCCGATGGAAGTGCCGGCCGAAATCACGTCGTCGACGATCAGTACGCGACCCGTCAGGGCCGCCCCAACCAGCGTGCCGCCCTCGCCGTGGTCCTTGGCTTCCTTGCGATTGTAGGCGAACGGCACGTCGATTCCGTGGTCGCGCGAGAGGCTCAGGGCCACGGCGGTGGCCAGGGGAATGCCCTTGTAAGCCGGGCCGAAGAGCATGCCAAACTCGATGCCGGCATCGACAATGGCATCGGCATAGCAGCGCGAGAGCGCGTCAATGGCCGCCCCGCTACTGAATTCGCCTGCGTTGAAGAAGTAAGGGCTTTCGCGACCGGACTTCAGGGTGAAGCGGCCGAAGCGCAGGGCCTCGCGTTCGTGCGCGAGCTCGAGAAAACGGGTCGTCCATGGCTTGAGCATGTCGCTTATTCTAGGCGACTTGATTGAGGTCATGCACCTGGTGGCGCGCTGTCCTATGCTGGATGTTCCAGATCCGGGGAGCATGGATGGAAGGCGAGCGCGGCGATCGACAGGTCGTATTCGAGGCAAGGGGGCTGACCCGGGTCTACCAGATGGGGGAGGTCGCCATTCACGCCCTGCGCGGTGTCGACCTCAATCTCTACGCCGGTGAACTGGTGGTCATGCTCGGTGCTTCCGGTTCGGGCAAGTCGACCCTGCTCAACATCCTCGGCGGCCTCGATGCACCCACCGAGGGCACGGTTCACTATCGGGGCGAATCCCTGGGCTCTGGCGGCGAGCGTGAATTGACCCGGTTCCGTCGCGATCACGTCGGCTTCGTCTTCCAGTTCTACAACATGATTCCCAGCCTGACCGCGCTCGAGAACGTGGCCGTGGTCACCGATATCGCGCGCGACCCGATGTCGCCGATCGAGGCCTTGCGCCTGGTCGGGCTGGAAGACCGGCGCGATCACTTTCCCTCACAGCTGTCCGGCGGTGAGCAGCAGCGTGTGGCCATCGCCCGCGCCGTCGCAAAGCGACCGGCCGTATTGATGTGCGACGAACCCACCGGCGCGCTCGACTCGAAGACCGGTATCCGCGTGCTGGAAGTCATCGAGCAGGTCAACCGCGAAATCGGCACCACCACGGTAGTGATCACGCATAACGCCGTGATTGCGGAAATGGCCGACCGCGTGGTGCGCCTCCGCGACGGCCGAATCGATGCGATCGAGGAAAATCCCGAACGCGCCGAGCCCGCAAGCCTGAGCTGGTAGGCGATGCGCGCGCTGAGTCACAAGCTGCTCCGTGACCTCTCGGTTCTGAGGGGGCAGGTGGCGGCCATTGCCGTGGTGATCGCCGCCGGGGTGATGACCCTGATCATTGCCGTGACATCGCTGGATGCCATTCGCTACAGCCAGCAGGCTTTCTATCGTGACTATCACTTTGCCGAGGTGTTCACCGAGCTCAAGCGCGCGCCCGAGCACCTGGCTTCGCGCATTGCCACCATCGACGGTGTGGACCGCGTCCACACGCGTGTGATCGCCCCGGTGCGACTCGACGTTACAGGATACGACGACCCGATCAGCGGCCAGCTGATCAGCATTCCAGACGGCAACCAGCCGCCGATCAATCGACTGCACCTGCGCGAAGGGAGGCTGCCGGCCTCCGGCCGCGCCGACGCCGTTGCCGTCAGCGAGCCGTTTGCCGAAGCGCACGGCTTGCGTGCGGGCGACCGCCTGCAGGCGATCATCAACGGACAGCTCGAAACACTGACCGTCAGCGGCATCGTTCTCTCGCCCGAATACGTCTACCAGCTCGGCCCTGCCGACTTGATTCCCGACTACGAGCGTTTCGGGGTGCTGTGGATGAACCGGCGGGCGCTTGGCCGGGCCTTCGACATGGACGGTGCGTTCAATAGCGTCACGCTGACCTTGCAGCCCGGCGTGGAGCCAGCCCCGGTGATTGCCGGGCTCGACCGCCTGCTCGACGATTACGGCAGCCTCGGCGCCTACGCCCGCGACGAGCAGGTCTCGCACCGCATCCTGTCGCAGGAAATCGACCAGCTCGCCGTGATGGCCGTCATCCTGCCGGGGATTTTCCTCGGCGTTTCGGCTTTCCTGCTCAGCGTCCTCATGGGGCGAATCGTGCGGACCCAGCGCCAGCAGGTGGCCGTGCTCAAGGCCTTTGGCTACAGCAATGCCGAACTGGTGCGCCACTACGCCCTGCTGACCGCCCTGATCGTGCTCGTCGGCCTCGGCCTGGGGGTGGTGGCGGGAGCCTGGGCGGCCGACTGGGTGGCCGCCCTTTACATGCAGTACTTCCGGTTCCCGGACACGCGCTTCGAAGTCCGCCCCCAGGTCATCGCCCTGGGCGCGGCGGTTTCGGGCGCGGCAGCCATGCTGGGTACCTGGCGCGCCGTGCGTGAGGCGGCTGTCCTGGCGCCGGCGGAGGCCATGCGTCCGCCGGCACCGGGCGTCTTCCGGCAGGGCTGGCTGGACCGATCCGGCCTGCGTCGCTGGCTGGACCAGCCCACGCGCATCATCTTCCGCAACCTGGGGCGGCATCGCCTCAAGGCCTCGCTGTCGGTCCTCGGCATCGCCCTGTCGGTCGCACTGCTGCTCGTCGGAAGCTACCAGTTCAATGCCATCGATGAGCTTATCGACACGCAGTACCGCAAGGTCCTGAAGATGGACGCCATCGTCCATCTCAATGAAGTGACTTGCCAGCGGGCGGCGGCCGAGCTGCACCACTATCCCGGTGTACGCCAAGTCGAGCCCTTCAGGACGGTGCCGGTGAGGCTGGTCCACGGCCTGCACGACTATCGAACGGCCATCGAAGGCATGGCCCGACGGCCTGTCCTGCGCGGGCTGATCGATGGTGCGGGCGGGCAGCAGGAGCTACCGGCCGAAGGCCTGGTGCTGACCGACTACCTGGCCGAGCATCTCGATGCCCGGCCGGGTGATTTGATCGAGGTGGAGTTCAAGGCCGGCCATCGCCGTACCGTTGACGTGCCGCTGGCCGGGGTGGTGGCCGAGCCGTTGGGTGTGGGCGCCTATATGGCCCGACCGGCGCTCAACCGCCTGATGCGGGAGGGGCCGGCCGTGTCCGGTTTCTGGCTGGCGTTCGATCGTCAGCACGAGCAGGCGCTGTATCGCGAGCTTCGCGATGTCCCGCGGGTGGCTGGTATCGGCCTTATCCGTCGGGCCGAAACGGACATCCGCGGCTATATCGAGGACACGGCGTTGGGCATGATGAGCGTGATGCTGTTGCTGGCCGCCTCGATCGCCTTCGCCGTGGTCTACAACAGTGCCCGGATCGCCTTCGCCGAGAGAGAGCGCGAGCTGGCCACGCTGCGGGTGCTGGGATTCGGGCGCGGCGAAGTCGCCTGGATACTGATCGGGGAGCTGGTGGTATTGACGTTGATGGCCATCCCGCTCGGCTGGTTGCTGGGAACCGCCCTGGCCTGGATCCTGACGGAGGCCATCGCGATGGACATGTTCCGCATTCCCTTCGTCATCTCTCATCAGGCCTACGCGTTCTCTGCCGCGGGCGTGCTGGCAGCGGCTGTCCTGACGGCCGCACTGATCGCGCCGCGGTTGTTGCGCCTGGACATGGTGACGGCACTGAAATCGGTGGAATAGAGTAGACAACATGACCAAACAGAGAAAGATCCTGCTCACCCTGGCCGCACTGGCGCTTCTGGCGTTGCTGGTCTGGTCGCTACGACCATCGCCCGTGGTGGTGACGACGGCCGAGGTGCAACGTGCGCCGCTTTCGGAAACGGTCGAGGAAGAGGGGCGCACGTATCTGCGCGATACCTACGTCGTGTCGGCTCCCATCGGCGGTTATCTGCACCGGGTCGTACTCGAGCCCGGCGATACCGTTGCCGCCGGCGATACCGTTTTCGAACTCGAGCCGCCGCCGGCACCGGCGCTGGATGCACGGATGCGTGAGCAGGCGCGCGACTCGCTGGCGGCCGCGCAGGCGCGCCTGGAGGCCGCCCGGGCCGAGCGTGGCAACCGCGAAGCCGACCTGGATCTGGCCGAGAGTGAACTGCGGCGTATTCGCAAGCTCTTCGAGCGCTCGCTGGTCTCCGAAAGCGAGCTGGAACGGGCCGAGAACGCCGTATCAAGGGCGGAATCGGCGCTGGCCGGGGCGCGCGCCTCGGTGGAAGCAGCCGGCTTCGAGGTCGAGAATGCGCGCGCCGTGCTCGATATTGCCGAAGGCGAACGCAGCGGTGACAGCGGCCAAGTGCTGCGGGTGGCCGCACCCGTTGGCGGCATGATCCTTTCCCGCGAACGTTGCTGCGAGGGCGTGATCCAGGCCGGTGCGCCGGTGCTCGAAATCGGTCGGCTCGAGGAGCTTGAAGTGCGGGTCGACCTGCTGAGCATGGATGCCGTGCGCGTGCGTGCCGGCACCGAGGTCATGATCGAAAACTGGGGTGGCGGGTATTCGCTCCAAGGCCGGGTCCGGCGCGTCGAGCCGGCTGGTTTCATGCGTGTCTCGGCCCTCGGCGTGGAGGAGCAGCGCGTTCCGGTGCTGGTCGAGATCACCACGCCAAGAGACCAGTGGAGCGAACTGGGAGTCGGTTTCCGGGTGGAGGTGCGCTTCGTGCTGTGGGCCGGCGAAGACGTGTTGCAGGTCCCGGCCAGCGCCCTGTTCCGGGCCGGTGGGGCGTGGCAGGTCTTCGTCGTCGAAGACGAGCGTTTGTCGCAACGAAACGTCGAGCCGGGAAGGCAGGGCGAGCTGCGAACGCAGATACTGTCCGGCCTGACGGCGGGAGAACGCGTGGTGACGCACCCCGGCGATCGCCTGGCCGACGGATTGTCAGTGGTGATCGAGCCGTAGTCAGGCCCCGGTACCCGCATGCCTGCTGCAGGACGGCGGTCGCAGGTTAT
This sequence comes from Wenzhouxiangella psychrophila, assembly GCF_042310375.1. Lineage (NCBI taxonomy): Bacteria > Pseudomonadati > Pseudomonadota > Gammaproteobacteria > Chromatiales > Wenzhouxiangellaceae > Wenzhouxiangella > Wenzhouxiangella psychrophila. The sequence goes on from NZ_JBHJMQ010000001.1 coordinate 173,011, forward strand.
CATTGGCCGCCACTCGGCAATGACGACCCTCGACCATGCGCATCATTTCGCTCAACGCCAACGGGATTCGGGCCGCCCACCGCAAGGGCTTCTTTGACTGGCTGAAGAAGCAGGATGCCGATTTCGCCTGCATCCAGGAAACCAAGGCCCAGCACTGGCAGCTGGCCGACCGTGACTTTTTCCCGATCGGCTATCACTGCTACTACCACGACGCCGAAAAGAAAGGGTATTCCGGCGTGGCGCTGTATTCGAAGCACCAGCCGGTGCGAGTGGTTTACGGCCTGGGCTGGGAAGAATTCGACCGGGAAGGGCGATGGCTGCAGGCCGACTTCGAGAACCTGAGCGTGGTTTCGCTCTACCTGCCTTCGGGCACGTCGAAGGACGAGCGCCAGCAGTTCAAGTACCGCTGCATGGAGCGCCTGCACCCGCATCTCGAGGAACTGGCCGGTCACGGTCGCGACTATGTCATCTGCGGCGACTGGAACATCGCGCACAAGGAAATCGATCTCAAGAACTGGAAGGCCAACCAGAAGAATTCGGGCTTCCTGCCCGAGGAACGGGCCTGGCTCGACGAGGTGTTCGGGCCCGTCGGCATGGTCGATGCCTTCCGCCAGGTCGACCCCAACCCGGACCGCTTCACCTGGTGGTCGCAGCGCGGCCGCGCCCGCGAGAAAAACGTGGGCTGGCGCATCGACTACCAGGTCGCCACCAAGGGCCTGGCCGATCGCGCCCGTTCGGCCGAGATCTACACCGACGAGAACTTTTCCGACCATGCGCCGCTGATTCTCGACTATGACGACTGAAGCCGCCGGCGAGCGCTGGCGGCAGGCCTGGGCGGTCTACACCCGCCCGACCGTCCTGCGCATGCTGCTGTTGGGATTCTCCGCCGGCCTGCCGTTCATGCTGGTGTTCTCCACCCTGACCGCCTGGCTGCGCGACGAGGGCGTCTCGAGAACGGCCATCGGGTTTTTTGCCTGGATCGGCATCACCTACTCGGTCAAGGTGTTCTGGTCGCCCGTGGTCGATCGCGTGCGGCTGCCGCTGATGACCCGCGTTTTCGGCCAGCGGCGCGGTTGGATGCTGCTGGCGCAGGTCGGCATCATGGTGGGGCTGGCGGGAATGGCAATGACCGATCCCGATTCGCAGCTCACCCAGATGGCGCTGCTGGCGTTGCTGGTCGCTTTTTCGGCCGCGACCCAGGACATCACGATCGATGCCTTCCGGATCGAGTCCGACAGCAACGAGTTCCAGGCCGCGCTGGCCGGCACCTACGTGCTGGGCTACCGAATGGCCATTCTCGCCACCGGTGCCGGTGCGCTCTATATCGCCGACTTCGCCACCTGGACGCTGGCCTACCTCTGCATGAGTGCGCTGGTGCTGGTCGGGGTCGTGGCCGTGCTGATCTCGCCCGAACCGACCTCGCTCGAGCGGCTCGATATCGAGAAAGATCCGCTGGTGATCGGCTACCGTGAGCGCTCGCGCCTGAAGGGGCGTCTCCAGGACCTTGGCGCCTGGTTGACCGGTGCGGTGGTTGCCCCCCTGGCGGACTTCTTCCGCCGCAACGGCTGGATGGCGCTGCCGGTGCTGGCGCTGGTGGGGCTGTTCAAGGTTTCCGATCTTTCCATGGCCGCCATGGCCAATCCGCTGTATCTGGACCTGGGCTTCACGCTCAGTGAGATCGCCACGGTCACCAACGTGTTCGGTATTTTCATGACCATCGCCGGCGGCCTGCTCGGCGGCATCCTGGTGGCCCGGTACGGACTCATGCCGATGCTGCTGGCTTCCGCCGTCATCGTAGCGGTGACCAACCTGCTCTTCGCCTGGCTGGCGACCATCGGTCCGGAGTTGTGGGCGCTGTTCATGACCATCGGCGCCGACAACCTGGCCAACGGCCTGTCGGCCACGGTGTTCATCGCCTGGCTGTCCTCGCTGGTCAGCCGGCGCTACACGGCCACGCAATACGCCCTGTTCAGCTCCTTCATGACCCTGCCCGGCAAGCTGCTGGGCGGCCCCTCGGGCTGGATCGTCGACACCGCCGGCTACGTGTTCTTCTTCGTCTACGCCTCGGCGCTGGGTATCCCCGTCATTCTGCTGATCCTGTGGCTGATGAGCCGCCGTTACACCGGCGAAAAGGTGACGAATCAGGAAACCTAGGGCAGGACCACGCTTCCTGCCATCACGGCATGGCGCGCCCCGGTGATCGGCGGTGTATCAATGCGTTGTTGGCGCAGGCGGGCCCGTGCCAGCCAGGCAAACAGCGTGGCCTCAACATGGTCGGCGGGTAGTCCGAAATTGTCGCTTGCGGCGATCGGGACGCCGCCCAGGTTTTTTTCCAGGCGTTCCACCAGGTGGGCATTGGCCGCGCCGCCGCCGCAGACGATGACTCGATCCACGGTATCGGCGCTGGCCGCCTGCACTGCCTCCGCCAGGCTTCGGGCCGAGAACTCGGCCAGGGTGGCCTGGGCATCCGCCGGCCGGGTCTCGGCCCAGGTCGGCAGGCGCCTCTTAAGCCAGCCCGGGCTGAAGTACTCGATGCCGGTGCTCTTGGGGGCGGGCCGCTCAAAGTAGGGATCGTCCATCAGGGCTTCCAGCCAGGCGAAGTCGACCCGGCCCGAAGCCGCCCACTGCCCGCTTGCATCAAATCGCCCCGCATCGTGATGGCTTCGGTACCAGGCATCCAGGAAGCAGTTGGCGGGGCCCGTATCGAATCCGCACACCGGCTTGCCCGGTGCGAGCAGCGTGACGTTGGCGATGCCACCCAGATTGACGACGGCGCGGCACTCGCTGTGGCTTGAAAACAGCGCCTGGTGCAGCAGCGGCGCGAGCGGCGCGCCCTGACCGCCGGCGGCCAGGTCGGCCCGGCGAAAGTCGGCCACCGTGGTGATGCCGGTTTGTGCGGCGATCCGGTGAGGATCACCGATTTGCAGCGTGAAGGGAGGGGCGGCCTCGGCGTGGTGGACGATGGTCTGGCCGTGCGAGCCCACGGCGGTCACATCAACAGGCTTCAGCCCGGCCGCATCAATGGCGGCCAGCGCCGCCTCGGCGAAGCGGTCGCCCAGAATGGCATCGAGGGCGCCGAGCCGCGCGACCGGAAACTGATCGGGATCGAGTCGCACGGCATCGAGCGATGCGCGCAGGTTGTCATCGAAGGGATACGTGAGGGCAGCCAGCAGTGCGGGTCGTTCGGAAGCGAAATCGACCACGACGGCATCGATGCCGTCCATGCTGGTGCCGGAGATCAGCCCGACGTAGTATCGCTCGCCGGCCGGCGATGTCGTCATTTAACGACGGGGCGCATCAGCAGCTGCTTTCGACCGCCTCGCAGCCACTCTCGCCTTCGCGACTGGCCAGCATGACGTCGGCGGGCGCGAGAGCATCCAGGCGGGCCAGCAGGCCGTCTCCGACGCGGCCGAAATCTTCCATGAGTTCGGCCGGCAACGGATCAGCCGGCGGCAGGTCGACCGTGCGCGGGTTGCGGTGAACGCCGTTGAGGAGGAATTCGTAGTGCAGGTGCGGTCCCGTGGCCAGGCCCGTCGAACCGACGTGGCCGATGGTCTGGCCCTGGCGCACGCGATCGCCGCGCTTGACGACCTTTTTCGAAAGGTGGAGGTAGCGCGTGACGATATTGTTGCCGTGCTTGATGAAGATGTAGTTGCCGTTCGGCCTGGAGTAGCCGGCCTCGATGACCGTGCCGTCGCCCGAGGCCCAGACCGGCGTGCCGGTGTTGGCGGCGTAATCGGTGCCGTTGTGGGGGCGTACGCGCCGGGTTACCGGGTGCAGGCGGCGCGGGTTGAAGTTGGACGACACGCGGGCGAAGTTCAGCGGCGTGCGCAAAAAGGCCTTGCGCATGGGCCGGCCGTCCGGGGCGAAGAAATCGGGCCCGTTGCCGGCGTCGAAGCGCACCGCTTCGAAACTTTCCCCGCGGTTGATGAAGCGGGCGGCCATGATGTCGCCGTCGCGCAGGTATTCCCCTTCGCGCCAGACCTCCTCGTAGATCAGGGCGAAGTGATCGCCGGAGCGAAGATCGAGGGCGAAGTCGATGTCCCAGCCGAAAATCGTGGCCAGGCGCATGATCATGCCGTCCGACAATCCGGCCTCGCGGGCGTCGTTGTACAGCGAGCTGTTGATGGTGCCCGAGGCTTCGACGATGCGGCGTTCCACGTGGCGCGGCTCGGTGCGGGTAACGAGCCCGTCCTCGTCGCGTTCGACGAACAGCCAGGACTCTTCGTCGAGCTCGCTGCGCAGTGCGCGAAAACCGTCTTCGGGATGGATGTCGAATGCGAATTCGTCGCCGGGGCGGATCCGCGCCAGGTTTCGGGTTTGTTCGGTCGTGGTGACGATCTCGTGCAGCAGGCCGGCGCTCAGCCCCAGGTCACGGAAGACGCGCTCAAGGGTCTGGCCGGGCTTGATTTCGATGATCTGCCAGGACTCGGCGGGTGTTTCCGCCTCCGCCGCCGGCGCCGGGTGGCTGCCCACCGAGGCCGTCAGCACTCGTGGCTGCTCCAGGTCGGCGTCCGAGGCACTCAGTTGCGGCAAGTCCAGGGGCTTGACGCTGGCCGCCGGGGAACCCTTTGGCCCGCTGGGGATCATGGAAATGATAACGCCCAGCGCGACCAGCACAACGGCGGCCACGCTGACATGCGGTCGTTCACGCAGAGCGTGAGCGCAGTGCCGAGCAGCCCGTTGGCCGGCCTCGAGGGCGGACTTGGTCAGTTCCTGCAGTCGGCGACGCGACTGCGATCGCCCGACGGTGGCCATTGATTTTCTGCTCATGCACGACGAATAGGGGCTTCAAACCCGTTAACATTACCGATTAGTGGCCGGGAAAGTCAATGTGGACGCTCCCGGTTTCGCAGACAACACAGCACGGACAACGCTTGAAAGTGACGGATATCTCAGAACTCATCCGCGGCGCTGCCGAGATCATCCAGGTCGACGAACTCGAAAAACGCCTCGGCGAAGGACGCCCGCTGCGCCTCAAGGTGGGTTTCGATCCCACCGCCCCGGACCTGCATCTCGGCCATACCGTGATCCTCAATGCCATGCGGCGTTTCCAGGATGCCGGTCATACGGTGATTTTCCTGATCGGCGACTTTACCGGCATGATCGGCGACCCGACCGGCAAGAACGTCACGCGCAAGCCGCTGACCGAGGACGACGTCCGTGCCAACGCCCAGACCTACCGCGAGCAGGTATTCAAGATCCTCGATCGCGACAGGACCGAAGTGCGCTTCAATTCGGAGTGGTTCTCCGAGATGAGCGCGGCCGACATGATCCGCCTGGCCTCGCAGCACACGGTGGCGCGCATGCTCGAGCGCGACGATTTCGAGAAGCGCTATCGCGCCAACCAGGCCATCGCCATCCACGAGTTTCTCTACCCGCTGGTGCAGGGCCACGACTCAGTTGCCCTGGAGGCCGATATCGAGATGGGCGGCACCGACCAGAAGTTCAACCTGCTTGTCGGGCGGCAGTTGCAGCAGCAGGCCGGCCAGGCGCCGCAGGTCATCATTACCTGGCCCTTGCTGGAAGGCACCGACGGCGTTCAGAAGATGTCGAAGTCGCTTGATAACTACGTCGGTATCAATGAATCGGCGGACGAGATGCTCGGCAAATTGATGAGCATTTCCGACGAATTGATGTGGCGCTATTTCGAACTCCTCAGTTTCCGCCCGATCGAGGATATCGAGGCCCTGCAGCAGGCGGTGGTCGACGGCGGCAACCCACGCGACGCCAAGTTCGCCCTGGCGATGGAAATCGTCGATCGCTTCCACGGCGAAGGCGCCGGGGAGAAGGCGCGGGATCAGTTCATCGCCCGCTTCCGCGGCGGACAGATGCCCACCGACATGCCCGAACACGAACTGGCTGCTGAAGAAGACGGCATCGGCATTGCCGCGGCCCTGACCGCCTGCGGCCTGACGGCCTCGAATTCAGAGGCCTTCCGCATGATCAAGCAGGGCGCGGTCAAGATCGACGGCGAGAAGGTCGAAGACCGCGATCGAACTCTCGAGTCCGGGTTCGAAGGCGTGCTTCAGGTCGGCAAGCGCCGCTTTGCGCGGGTCACCGTCGAGGGCTGAGGGCTCGCGGCGCTACTGGCCGTAGCGCGGGCCACTCTCGAGAAAGGCCAGTTCCTCTTCGGTGCTCTCGCGTCCCAGCGCCTCGTTGCGATGGGGGTAGCGCCCAAAGCGCTCGATGATGTCGGCGTGCTCGCGTGCGTGTTGCAGGAAGCCTTTGGCAATGTCGGCATGTTCGAGGAAATCCGCAACCAGGCCTTCGTACATCCTCACTGATTGTTCCTGCACCAGCGAATCCTCCGCATGCTGCAGCGGCATGTAGAAGAAAGCGCGTTCGGCCAGCCCGTATTGGTGATCGATGCCGGCGACGATCCCGGCGAGCGTGAGCGCGAGAGCCTGGCCGTCGTGTGCGAAGGCTTCGGGCCGGCGTCGGTAGATGACGCGCGGCGCCTGGTCCAGGGCGAGGATCAGCGCGAGCCGACCCGCTGGCGTGGCTGGCCAGTGCGTCAGCACGCCCCCGGCCGCTTGCTGCATGGTCCTTTCGAAGTGGGCTTGCACGGCCTCGTCATCGGCCGTGCTCGGCCGAAACCAGAAGGCCATGCGGTCGCTGATCGCCTCTGGTCGGCTGCGTGCTTCTCCGAACCAGAATTCCAGTAGATGGACGGGCGTTGTTGCTTCGTTCATGGTCCAGCTCCCGCCATCGGGGCGGGAGCGTTACAGGCGATTGGTGCTACCCTTTGGGTCCAAGCAGCAACCAGAGGATCAGCCCGAGCAGCGGCAGGAACAGAAGCAGCAAAATCCAGAGAACCTTGGCGCCTGTTCCGGCGGAACTCGATGCGGTCTTGATAATGGCCCATATGATGATGATCAGCCAGATCAGCCCCAGAATGCCGCTTACTTCAATGCCCATGTCATGTCCCTCGTGTCGATGATGTTTGAATCGGGAATACCAAGCATCCGTGCTCCGGTCACCGCCGTCAAGTCCCGGGATCGATTGCCGGTTCGGGGCCGCGCTTGGTAGATCGCAACAAGCAGGACCGAATCACGCTGCCGTCCTCGCAGCGGCGCCAGCGTGGACATCAGCGATTGCGCTCGGATTTCCGGCTGGCCATCATCAGTCTGTTCGGTCTGTGTACCGTGCTCGGCATTCTGCCTCTGGCGGTGTATCGCTATTACGTAGGCGATTGGCAGACCGGCACCGGCGACGTTGTGCTGGTGGGCATCATCATCGCCATCGTGACCTATGCCTGGAAAAGCGGGCGTACGCGCCTTGCCGCCCGCGTGGTGGCCCTGGTCGTCACGTTGGGCTACCTGTTGCTGGTCACCTACGGCAGTATCAGCGTGATGTGGGCGTTCCCCATCCTGGGCGCCGGATTTCTGCTGGCTGACCGTGTTTTCGCCTCTCTCAGCGCCGTCGGCACCCTGGCGCTCACCGGACTGCTCAGCGGGCGCTTCGACACGCCGGTGGACCTGTGGAGTTTCGTGACCACCGGCGTGCTCGTCAGTATCTTCGGCCTGATCTTTGCCACGCGCACCGAAATGCAACGCCGGCAGCTGGCCGAGATCGCCAGCCGGGATCCGCTCACCAAGGCAGGCAATCGGCGCGCGTTGCGCACGGCACTCGACGAGGTCGAGCGCGTGCACGCGCAGCGCGGCACGCCGGCCAGTGTCGTGCTGATCGATCTCGATCACTTCAAGGCGGTCAACGATGCCTACGGGCACGACGCCGGCGACCGCATCCTGGTCAACCTCGTCGAGATTCTTGCATCACGTCTGCGTGGTCGGGACAACATCTTTCGGCTCGGTGGGGAGGAATTCGTGATCGTCCTGCCGGAGACCGATCTCGAAGGGGCAGGGCAGTTGGCCAGAAAGCTCAAGCGAACGCTCGCCACCCACATGGAAGGACCGGGTGGTCCGGTCACGGTAAGCATCGGGGTGGCGCAGCTCGGGCCGGTCGAATCGGTAAGGCAATGGCTCGCGCGGGCGGACGAGGCGCTCTACAGTGCCAAAGACAGGGGCCGCGACCGGATTGTTGTCGCCGAAGATCCGGCTTGACGGCCGTTCACGATCGCAGCGGCAGACCTGCTATCGTCCAACCATAAATCCCTAGTGTGAAGCAGCGATGCGACATTTTCTGAGTACCCTTGACTGGTCCCGAAATGAGCTTCAGGCCCTGCTCGATCGTGCGCGCCTGTGGCGCGAAGGCGAATCCGGTCGCCCGTTGGCGGGCCGGTCCGTGGCCCTGCTGTTTCTCAATCCCTCGTTGCGTACGCGCGCCTCGTTCGAGGTCGGCGTGCACGAACTCGGCGCGCATGCGGTGGTGCTGGAGCCCGGCAAGGGCGCCTGGGGAATCGAATTCGAAACCGGCGTGGTGATGGACGGCGATGCCGAGGAGCATATCGCCGAAGTTGCCGGGGTGCTCTCGCGCTACTGCGACGCCATCGCCCTGCGCGCCTTCCCGCTCTTCAAGGACTGGGGCGAAGACCGCCAGGACAAGGTGATCCGATCGCTGGCGCAGTATGCCAGCGTTCCGGTCATCAACATGGAAACCATCGTCCACCCCTGCCAGGAACTGGCCCTGATGCGCACCATCCAGGACCATATCGGCGAACCCGACGGCAAGACCTTCGTGCTCACCTGGACCTGGCATCCGCGTCCGCTCAATACCGCCGTGGCCAATTCCGCCCTGTTGATCGCCAGTAAGTTCGGCATGAACATCCGCATGCTCATCCCCGACGAGGCCTATCGCCTGGACGAGCAGTTCATGGACGCCGCCGACCGGCAGGCCGACGAGTCGGGCGGGTCGCTGGAAGTCACCACCGATATCCAGGCCGCCTATGCTGGCGCCGACTTCGTTTACGCCAAGAGCTGGGGCGCGCTGCCCTTCTACGGCAACCCCGAAGAAGAGGCGAAGCTGCGCGAGCCGTTCCGACACTTTATCGTCGATGAAGAAAAGATGGCGCTCACCGACAACGCGCGCTTCAGTCACTGCCTGCCGCTCAGGCGCAACATCAAGGCCACCGACGGCGTGATGGACGCCGACTACTGCGTCGCCCTCGACGAGGCCGAGTATCGTCTTCACTGCCAGAAGGCGTTGTTAGCCGAGTTGATTGGTTAACGGCTTGCAAGCCGCACGGCAGTGGCGGGTGGCTGATTTGCCTCGTCTGGTTACAGCTTGCGGTCGACACTGCCCGCTGTGCGGGCCTCGACACTTCAAAAGCGGTTTCGCCCGGCGCTTCGCGCTCTTGCGGCGAGGTGCTTTTTTGTCGCGCCAAAAAAGTACCCAAAAAATGCGCTGAAAATATAACGGTTTCTCCGCAGGGCCAACGGGCCGTGCGGGCTTCAGTATATTGCCTGCGTCTTCGTTTAAGCTCCGTCTAGACACATGGCGTCTTCGACGTCCCAAAGGCGGAGTCTGCACTCTGACAGCCCGACCTCGATCTCCCCGGCTTCGGGAAGCGGCCGGGCTCGCAGAATGTGTGAAGCGAAGCGCAACGCATCGGCTGATGCGTTACGGCCCTTGACGGGCCTGCACGCATCCTAGGGGGCTATGCCTTTAGAGCTGGCGCGTGCATTGCGCGCGGTGGCATCCCCGGGGCGAAGCCTGGGATCCCTCCCACGGCCACTTTCGGAAAATATCCTGGGCACCACGCGACCAGCCGGGCCCGAGCGAAGCCCGAGCCAAAATTCTGAAGCCACTCCCGGCGCAAGTCCTGAGACGCCCACCGTGTGCCTTTGACTTTAAGCGCGCTTTTTCGCGCCTTTTTTCGCGCTGGAAAAAAGGTGCCCGCCATCAGCCTGCGGAGCAGGCGGGCGGAACAGCCTTTGAAGTGTCGAAGCCCCCGTCGCGGCCTTGCGGCAACAAGCCTTCTGCCGACCAAGCACAAGACGAACCACCGCAAGAGCGCGCGAAGCGCGCCGGGCGAACCCGCCTTTGACTTGTCGAGGCCGCCAAGGCAACCGGTGTCGCCAACCCACCTACCGTCCTAAAGAGTGAAGTGCCCACTTGTTTTGTGCCCCATCCTGTGGCAACTTTGCTCCCATGATGTTTGAAGCCATCGCACTCTCCAATGCCGACAGCCTGCGTCCCGGCCGCCTGCCGCGACGTCCGCGTCGTCGTGTCCGTCATTCGGGCCGGGGTGTGCATTAGTCCTATCGAGCTTCAACCAGAAAAGACTGCACGAGAAACCCGGCCCCACACGCCGGGTTTTTTGTTTTCGGGAGTGGCACGAATTGAATGGGAAAACGGATCATGAGTGAACGCGTCGTACTCGCCTTTTCAGGCGGACTGGATACCAGCTACTGCGTGCTGGCTCTGAAGGAGCAAGGCTTCGAGGTGCACACCGCCTTTGTCGACACCGGCGGCATTAACCCCGACCAGAAGACCTGGATCGCCGAGCGTGCCCGCGCCCTGGGCGCGACCGAGCACCACGAGCTCGATGCCGGCCAACCTTTGTGGGACCAGTTCGTGGTGCCGCTACTGTGGTCGGGTGCGCGCATGCTCGAGCAGTATCCGATGCTGTGCTCCGACCGTTACGTCATCGTGCAGGAGTGCCTCAAGCTGGCCGACCAGCTCGGCACGATGCATTTCGCCCATGGCTGTACCGGCATGGGCAATGACCAGCTGCGTTTCGATCAATCGGTGCGCTCGCTGGGCGACTACACCATCCACGCGCCCATTCGTGAGCTGCAGCGCGAGACCAGCAACGTGCGCGCCCATGAACTGAAGCTGATGGCCGATGCCGGAGTCGAAGTGCCGGAATCGGCCAGCCGCTACTCTATCAACGAGAACCTGTTGGGTGTGACGCTCTCCGGCCAGGAAATCGACGAGTTCGGGGTGCCGGGCGACGACACCCGCGTCTGGAGTCGGCCGCGAGCCGAATGGCCGGAAAAGCCGCTGGAGCTGACTATCGGTTTCCAGGGCGGCCGGGCCGTCAGCCTGAACGACCAGCCCATGGACGGCCCGGAACTACTCGCCGCACTCAACGACAAACTGGGTGCCTACGGGGTGGGCCGGCACATTTATACCGGCGATGTCTCCATCGGGCTGAAGGGCCGGATCGTGTTCGAGTGCCCCGGTATCGACGGCCTGATGGTCGCCCAGCGGGCGCTCAGGGAGGCAGTGAATACGAAGCTGCAGAATCAGTTCCACCAGGCGATCGCTCAGCGCTGGGCCGAGCTGGTCTACACCGGCTTTTTCTTCGAGCCCCACAAGACGGACCTGGAGGCTTACCTGAAATCGGCCAACGAATACGTCACGGGTGTGGTTCGGCTTTTCAGCGACGGCGGCGATATCCAGGCCGTGGCCGTGGGATCGCGCTACCTGCTGAAGGATCCGGATGCCGTCTACGCCCAGTCCGCCGGCTGGACGCCCGAAGAAGCCGAGGGCTTCGTCAAGCTCCTCGGCCAGTCCTCCACCCTCGCCGCCCGGATCCGAAAATCCTGAAAACGCAAAGACGCTAAGACGCAAAGAAAGTCCAAAGAAAATTATGGATTTGAAAAGGCCCTGATAGTGTCGATGAGAGGAGGTCGAGGATGACTTGTGTCAGGAATCTGAAATGCATGGAAGGATTGATCGCACCGGGCTCGGACGAGCTCTTGGCACTTGAGTCAAGAAGATTTTTCTGTTTTGAGTATTTCTTCGCGTCTTTGCGTCTTTGCGTTTAATAGGTTTTAAGGCTAATGCCCCAACGACTTTTAGAGCACCTGGCCAGGCTGATCGAATGCGACAGCCAGAATCCGCCCCGGCAGATCACGCCTGAGGCCGGTATGTTCGTGCATGCGCGCGCTGTCTTGGCAGAGGCGGGATTTGACGTGGAGATGACCGATTACGGCGAGGGTCACGTCAACCTGTTCGCTCGGCGTGGCCAGGCCCCGGTGCTGTTCAACTGCCACCTCGATACCGTGCCGGTGGGTGAGGGCTGGACGAAGCCTTCGCTGAAGCTGACCGTGGAGAACGAGCGCGCTTACGGTCGTGGGGCCTGCGATATCAAGGGCGCGGCCGCGGCCTTGCTGGCGGTGGCCGAAGCCACCGACGCGCCCATGGCGATGCTTTTCTCTTCCGACGAGGAAGGCGCCGGAGGATGTTGCGTGCGTAACTTCCTTGGCGGCGTGTCTCATCGTGAGTTCGAACAGGTGGTCGTCTGCGAGCCGACCGGTTGCCGGGCCATCCTGGCCCATCGCGGCTTTCTGTCAGTCAAGGGGCGTTTCACCGGAATCGCCGGCCACTCGTCGGAAGGCCGGGCCCTGGCCGACAGCGCGATTCACCGAATGGCGCGCTGGATCGATGCCGCCGTGGCGTATTGTGAGTCCGAAAAGGCGGCCGGTCGGCCGACGGGCTTCAATGTCGGACTCGCTTCCGGCGGCACCAAGTCGAATGTGATCGCCGGCGAGGCGAACCTGCATTACTCGGCGCGACTCGGACCGGGTCAGTCCAACGAAGCTCTGCTGGCTCACCTTTCGGGTCTGGGTGATGCAGAGGAGTGCGCCAACTGGCACGTACCCTTCTCCGGCCCGCCACTGCCGGCGGCCGGTCAGAATGAAGCGCCGGTACGGGCATTCTGCGAGCGCCACGATTTGCCTATTGGCGACCCCGTCGACTTCTGGACAGAAGCCTCGCTGTTTTCGGCAGCCGGGATGCCGGCGATGGTGCTCGGCCCCGGTGACATCGCACAAGCCCATACTGCCGACGAGTGGGTGACGCTCGACCAACTCGAACGTGCCCGGAATATCTATCAACGGATCGTCGACCATGCCTGATGTCCGTCGCACCGTCATCGAACTGCTCGGCCAGCTCGGCTCCAGCCGGGAGGCGCGGCAGTATCTCAAGCAGTTCTCGCGCATCGAGGAATCGCGCTTTGCCGTGGTCAAGGTCGGAGGTGCGGTCATGCGCGATCATCTCGACGAGATGGCCGCTTCACTCGCCTTCCTGCACAGGCTGGGCTTGACGCCGATCGTTCTGCACGGTGCCGGGCCGCAGCTCGACGAGGCGATGGAGGCTGCCGGCGTGCCTGTGGAGAAGCGCGATGGCTTGCGCGTGACCACCGAGGACGTCATGGCCGTGGCCCGGCCCGTTATCTATCGTGCCAATGCCGCGCTGGTCGATGCCCTGGAGGCGCGCGGGGTGCGCGCCCGCGGCATCCTGCACGGGGTGTTCGAGTCGCAGCTGTCTGATCGCGAGCGTCTCGGCCTGGTCGGCGAAATCGAACGGGTCGAACTGGAACCGGTGCGCACGGCCATCGCTTCGGGGTCGCTGCCGGTGGTTGCCTGCCTGGGGGAGTCCCCGGCCGGGCAGGTGATGAACATCAATGCCGACATCGCCGCGCGCGAGCTGGTGTGGGCGGTGGAGCCGCACAAGGTGATCTTCCTGACCGGTACCGGCGGGCTGCTCGACCACAGCGGTCGGGTGATCTCGGCCATCAGCCTGCGCACCGACTACGACCACCTGCTCGCCCAGGACTGGGTTCACTCGGGCATGCGCTTGAAGCTGCAGCAGATCAGGGAGATGCTTGAGCGCCTGCCGCCGGAGACCTCCGTGTCGATTACTTCGGCGGAAAATCTCACTCGCGAGCTGTTCACGCACACGGGTGCGGGCACGCTGATTCGCCGTGGCGAGGCAATCGACTGGTTCGAGACGGTCTCGCCCGAGCATCGCGAGCAGCTACAGATCCTGCTCGAGGACAGCTTTGGGCGGAACCTGCGGCCGGACTGGCTCGAGCAGCGCGAACTCGTCGGTCTTCTGTGGGCCGAAAGCGGTCGGGCCGCCGCCTTGATCACCGCCGGGGTCGACGGCGTGCCCTATCTCGACAAGTTCGTCGTCACGCCCGAGGCCCAGGGCGAGGGCCTGGGTGCGGCCCTGTGGCAGGCGCTGCGGCAGCGGTTCCCGCGGCTTTACTGGCGCGCCCGCGCCGGCAATCCGATTGCCGGCTGGTACTTCCAGCAGGCGCACTCGACCTACCGCCAGGGCGAATGGATTGTCTTCACCATCGGCATCGAGGATTTCGATCTGCTCGGCCGACTGACGGCCGACGCCTGGCAGCGCGACTCCGGTTGGTCTGCGGCCAAGTTGCATAAATAAGAGCAATTTGATAAAAGTGCACTTTAAGTAGCAATTGATGCGAGGTGTCGATGAATGACCGACTTGCCCTGATTGCGGACGTGGCGGATTCGCGTCAGATTGCCGGTTTCCCCGATCGGCGGGATCGGCTGCTGGGCGAGCTTTCTCGGCGCCATCGGGCGAACGGCTGGACGCGTTTCGACTATGCGGTCACCGCCTGGGACGAGTTTCAGGGCCTTATCGACCAGCCGTCGATGCTGCCGCGCGTGGTCTGGGACTTCTGGTGCGCTTTCCGGCCCTGGTCGCTGCGCCTGGCGCTCGGCTTCGGTCCAGTCGAGCCGGAGGTCGGGGCGGATGAAGGGGTGCCGCTCAACCAGGCGGTAACCGGCGAGGCGTTCTACCTCGCCCGCGCGGCGCTCGAGGCGCTGGATTCCCCGCGCCACGGCATGAGCCGGGTGCGGCTCCGCGTGGGGGCGCCGGACGACCCACGGTCAATGACCTGCAACGCGGTGCTGCGGCTGGCCGATGCGCTCGTGCAGGACATTACCGACCGGCAGTGGCAGATCATCGAGCGTTACGAGGAGACCGGCAAGCAGACCGAAGTGGCCGCCACCCTCGACGTGGCAGAGTCGACCGTCTCGCGCAGCCTGGCGAGCGCGCGCTACTGGGAACTCAAGGCCAGCCTGGCGGAGCTGGGCGAGTTGCTGTCTCGCTCGAACGCTACTAATGTGGTCCAGTCGGGTGGAGAGTCGGGCTGATGCAGATACTGTTGGCATTGTTGATCGCGCACCTGGTCGGCGATTTCGTCGTCCAGCGCAAGGCCGTCATCGACGGCAAGCGCGAGGGTCGATGGCCGGCGCTGCTCGAACACGGCGCCTGGCACCTGGCCTGCCTGACCCTCGCCTGGCTGCTGTTCGCACCCGCCGGCGTTGCTGTCTGGCAGGTCGCGCTCGCGTTCACTGGTATCGTCGTGTTGCACTTGCTCACAGACTTGGCCAAGTGTCGCTGGGGAGCGGGCCGGCCACTGTCGGCCTTCCTGGTCGACCAGGCGATTCATGTCGCCACACTTCTGGTGGCGGCCTGGTGGCTGGCGGGACGGCCGGATGTAATCGGCGAGCTGAACACTATCTGGAGCCTGACGTCGCCCGTACTGGGGTGGTGGCTGGTCGCTTACCTCGTCGTCGTCGTGGCCTGCGGGTGGCTCAATCGCGTCGCTTTGCAGTCCCTGCTTCCCGACTCGGAGCTTGAAGATGCCGGTCTTGAGCGCGCCGGTCTGTATATCGGTTGGCTGGAACGCTTCCTGATGTTCTCCGCCTTTCTGGCCGAGGCTTGGGCGGCTATCGGGCTGGTATTGGCGGCCAAGTCGGTGTTTCGCTTTGAAAGCATCCGCGAGCAGCGCGCGCATGCCGAATACTTCGTTGTTGGAACGCTTCTGAGCGTCAGCGAAGTCGTGATCGTCGGTGCGGTTGCTAGAGTCGCCGCCCCATAGAACTTGAGGAGATCATCGATGAATCGACTGGCCCTGATCGGAGGCCGCGGCTACACCGGCTCGGAATTGTTGCGGCTGCTGGCCGGCCACGGGGAGATCGAACTGGCGCTGGCAACCAGCGACAGCCAGGCGGGGCAGCCGATTGCCGACACTGTGCCTGACTGGCCCGACCCGGGACAGGCTTTCGAGGCGCTGAAACCCGAGGCCGTGGACCAGATCGATGCCGATATCTGGGTGCTCGCGCTACCCAACGGACACAGTCAGGCCTGGGTGGATGCCATCGGCCAGGCGCACCCCGAGGCCGTCATCCTGGATCTCGGCGCCGACTGGCGCTTCGATCGGCACTGGGCCTACGGGCTGACCGAACTCAATCGCGAGGCGCTGGGCTCGACGCGGCGAATCGCCAACCCCGGCTGCTACGCGACCGCGGGCATGTTCGGCTTGTGGCCGATTCGCCACTCGCTGGCCGCGCCACCGGTGGTATTCGGGGTGTCCGGCTACAGCGGCGCCGGCAAGACGCCTTCGCCGCGCAACGATCCCGATCGCCTGAAGGACAACCTGATTCCCTACGCCCTGACCGGGCATGTACATGAACAGGAAATCTCCGCCCACCTGCGCCGGCCCGTGCGTTTCCACCCCCACGTCGCGCCGTTCTTCCGGGGGCTGTCGCTGACGATTTCGGTGATGCTGACCGAGTCCCTGTCCGCGGAGGAACTGCTATCGATGTGCTGGCAGCAATACGAAGGCGAACCTCTCGTCACCCTCAGCGAGGATATTCCCGAAATCCGCCAGGTTGCCGGTACGGCGCGCGTGGCGGTCGGCGGCTTCACCGTCGACGAGCGCGATTCCATGCGCGCCAGTTTCGTGGTCGTGCTCGACAACCTGCTCAAGGGCGCCGCCAGCCAGGCGCTGCAGAACATCAACCTTGCCCTCGGTCTGAACGAATTGACGGGCGTTACCGAAGCCACCCAATGAACAACCCACAGCACGCAGGCCGGGCGGACAAGGGCGCATTTGCTTCAGTTCGACGCGTAGCGAGGCCTTCAGCGAACCATCCCGCGCCCGTCCGGCCGGTCCGCAAAGGAGTCGCCAATGGCTGACTACATCTGGAAGAAGGACTCCACCGGCGAGGTCGACGAGCGGGTGATGCGCTTCCTCGCCGGCGGCGACGTGATCCTCGATCGCGAACTCCTGCCCTTCGATATTCTCGCCAGCCAGGCGCATGCCCGGGGTTTGGCCCGCATCGGCGTGCTCGAAAACGACCAGGCTCGCGCGATGGTCGCTGCGCTCGATGAACTGCAGGATGCGGTCCGGACAGGCGAGTTCGTTCTCGACGAGCGCTTCGAGGACGGCCACTCGGCCATCGAGGCCTGGCTGGTCGAAAAGCTCGGGGAGGTTGGCGGACGGGTCCACGCCGGACGCAGCCGCAATGAC